>JALVXW010000160.1 GCA_027038155.1 Sulfurovum sp. | reverse complement strand
TAGAGGCACCCAAAGAGATGCTTACATGGGCTAAAAAGCATTATCTTAAACAGGGTGAAGTGGCCAGAGGGTATGAAGCCTTTGCCCAAAATATGGCAAAGGGTATCAAACGGTGCGACTTTGTTTCATTTGATTATGGTGAAAAGTATGTACGTAATGATTTCTCTATTCGTGTCTACCGAAAACATGAGGTCTTTCCTCTTTTTGATGAGGCACTAAAGCTTTCTGAATCTTATCAAAAAGATGATATTACTTATGACGTAAACTTTGGGCATATAGAAGAAGCATTTCATAAAGCAGGGTTTAAAGAGGTGATTTACGAGACACAAGCACGTGCGTTGATACGCTTTGGGCTTATAGAGATTTTAGAGCAGTTTTCTAAGCATACGACCCCTGAAATCTATGCAAGAGAGACAGACAAAATCAAGACCCTCATTGCACCCACAATGATGGGTGATAGATTTAAGATGGTGCATCTAAGAAAATAGAGGAAACCTCTAATCTATTTTCTTATGGCTTTTAAGATAGCACACCGTTTGATAGAGGAGTCTTCAGAGCCTAGCATGGTGGTGTATCTGTCAAATTTTTCTTGTCCAATCATAGAGATACACATCTCTTTTGTCATGGCAGGCATGGTGGTGTTGGTAGTTGTATGGGTGAGTGTGGGGTCTTTTTTGGCTGCTTTTGTATCTTCTGGATACATATAGTGGCTAGCGTAGTTTGTATCTTCTACTTTTTTGAGCTTGATTCTTTTTTTGGCTCTTTTTGGGACTCTTTTTGGCTCTGGTGTAGTGGGGTATAGTGGGGTTGTTTTTTGAATATGAGAGAATTCTCTTTCGTAAACAATAGGATTGGGGTCTTTAGAGACACATCCTGTCAAAAGTACAATACCTATCAATGCTAAGTGTGTATGTTTCATGGTTATCCTTTAGTTTTCTATGACTGCTACAGCGATGGCAAAGCCACCATCATGGCTTATGGAGAGCGAGGCGGTTTTGATGGCGTGTATCTTTTGGGCTTTTGTGCTCAGCGTAAAAAAGGGAGCACCCCGTTTATCTTTGGAGATAGATATATCCTGAAATGTCAACGCCGTACCTATCCCGCACCCCAGAGCTTTGGCGATAGCCTCTTTTGCCGCCCAAAGTCCAGCAATTGATTCTACTTTTTTTGCACGCTCTATCTCTTGTGGGGTCAAAAATTTCTCTTTAAATGTATCTCCAAATCTCTCAATGGATTTTTCTATACGTTTAATTTGTATAATGTCTGTTCCAATTTTCATAAAGTTATTATACCATTACATCCATTCAACTACTTTAGAGACTTCATTGGCAACAAAACATTTAATGTTTGTTTTTTCTATGGGCTTGTTGGGAATGACAGCTTTTGTAAAACCTTGGGTCTCTATCTCTTTGAGTCGTTGGGAGAGTCCAGAGACTTCGCGTATCTCACCAGTAAGGCTTACTTCACCCAAAAAGAGTGTCTGAGCACTAAGCTCTCTATCTCTGTAACTGCTAAGTATCGCTGCGATGATGGCTAAATCGGCAGAGGGCTCATTGATTTTAATGCCTCCTGAGATGTTAATGAAGACATCATAGGTACCCAGTGGCAAATCAAGTTTTTTCTCAAGAAGTGCCAAGAGCATCCCCAAACGGTTATTGTCAAAACCTGTGGAGCTCCGTTTGGGGTGTCCGTAGGCTTCACCTACAAGGGCTTGTACCTCTATGATAATAGGGCGACTTCCCTCCATAATAACTGTAAGTGCAGAGCCTGACTGGAGCTTCTCTTTGTTAAAAAACCTTCCTGCCATGGTTTTGGCATCGTTAAGTCCCTCTTTGTTCATCTCAAAAATGCCCACTTCGTTGGTGGCTCCAAAACGGTTTTTAAAGCCACGAAGCAGTCTAAGGTCTGAGTTGGTATCTCCTTCAAAATATAGCACAGTATCTACCATGTGTTCAAGTACTCTGGGTCCTGCAATAGAGCCATCTTTGGTGATGTGCCCAATGATAAAGATGGGAATATGCAGGCTCTTTGCAATACGCATCAAATCAAAGGTAATGGTGCGCACCTGTGTGACAGAACCAGGTGCTGAGGGTGTTTCGTCAGAGTAGAGGGTCTGAATGGAGTCTATAACAATGAGTTCATAATGGTTGTTGTTGATTTCAGAGATGACAGAAGAGAGGTTGATTTCTGAGAGAAGATAGAGATTGTCATGATTGGCATCAAGTCTATTGGCACGAAGCTTTATCTGCCCAGCAGACTCCTCTCCTGAGACATAGAGTACCTTTTTTCTCTCTCTGGCCAGGTTTCCTGCAATTTTTAGCAAAAGGGTAGATTTGCCTACTCCTGGGCTACCACCAATGAGCGTAAGTGACCCTGGCACAATACCACCACCGAGCACCAAATCAAGCTCACAACTTTTAGAGCTAAAGCGTGTGATGTTGTCCTCTTCTATTTGGGTAATAGGTTTTGCTTTGGCTAGGGCAGTGTTGCTACTACTGCTACTGGTCTCTTTGAGAAATTTTATCTGTTCACTGCTAAGCTCAACCATACTCTCCCACTCATTACATGAGGTACACTTGCCCATCCAGCGTGGAGACTGAAATCCACACGCCTGACACTCAA
>JALVXW010000159.1 GCA_027038155.1 Sulfurovum sp. | reverse complement strand
TTTTTGTCATCGGTTCTACCTGGGAGAGTCGCAACTATCCCAAAGAGAAGTTTGCACAGATTGCAGAGGCTCTACAAGCCAATGTGCTTGTGGCATGGGGAAGTACAGAAGAGAGAGAGCGTGCCCAGTGGATAGAGGCACATAGTACATATGCAAAAGCACTTCCTCCGCTAAATCTTAATGAACTCAAAGCTCTTATAGGAGCATCTGACCTGCTTATAGGCAATGATACAGGGCCTACACATATGGCATGGGGGTTAAATATCCCCTCTATTACCATTTTTGGTCCTACACCCATCAATCGTGTCTATCAAACAAACATAAACAGGGTTGTAAACTCCAGCAGTCATGTCAATCACTACAAACTCAACAAAGAGGATTACTCTATTTATGATATTGACGCACAAGAGATTATAACTATAGCACAGGAGCTGCTAGATGCTTGATAGGGTCTATTTAACTCTTTATCGTTTTTTCTCTTTTTTGTTACGGCATCTGCCTTTTCAAATAACACATAGGTTTATGCGTGTTTTGGCATGGTTTGCCTATAGTGTGAGTCACAAACACCAAAAAATTATCAGCCAAAATTTAGACATCGCCTATCGTGATTCTTTGAGTAAAGAGGAAAAAAAATCTATCGGTATCGCTGCATTTATGAATTTGATAGATACGGTTTTTGGGATTATGCGTCGTGATGGTATGTGCAAAGAAGAGGTGCTTAAAAATGTCACTTTTGAGGGCTCTGAGACTATAGGGCGTTACCAAAAAGAGGGTAAAAACTTTATATTGGTAACAGGGCATTATGGGAATTGGGAGCTGCTCTCTCAGGCGATTGCAATCAAGTTTGACTTAAATCTGGTTGGAGTAGGACGTAAACTTGACAGTGAGATAATGGATGAGGTACTTAAAAAAAACCGAGAGCAGTTTAATGTAGAGATGGTCTATAAAAAGGGGGCGATGAAGGGGTGCATCAAGGCAATCAATCAAGGAAAAGTGGTAGGCATCTTGACCGATCAGGCGATACGCCAAAACCAATCTATAGATGTGACATTTTTTGGAAACAAAGCAACACACACCCCTTTGGCTTCAGTGCTCTCACGCAAGTTTGGGTTAGATTTGGTTCCTGCATATATCAGCACAGAGGATTATAAACACTATAAAGTTACTATTTATCCTCCACTTGTGTTGCATAAAACAGAGAATCAAGAGGAAGAGTTGGCTATACTTACACAATTACAATCTGATATGACAGAGAAGGTGATTAGATCCAACCCCAAACAGTGGTTTTGGATGCATCGAAGATGGAAAGGCTTCTATCCTGTGGATAAAACTGCATAGAGGTCAAGAAAGGGAGATAGTGATTTTTGCTCACAATAAAGCATTCAACGCTACACATGTGATTAATATTTTAGCGATAGGGTATGCTTTTGTTGTGCCTCTCTCTCGTGCAGGGATTGCCTTTTTTACTATTTTGTTATCTCTTTTTTGGCTTTTGGAGGGAGATTTAAAGCAAAAAGTAACCTTTTTGCTTCATAATCGTGTCATAAGAGCCTTGTTGGCTTTTGTGCTCTTTGGTATGGTTTCACTTTTATGGACACAGCATCCGTATGAAGCATTAAAATATATGGGGAAATATTGGTATTTCTTGCCTCTTTTTGTCTTTGCTACCTCTTTACAAAAAAGGTATCTCTCCAAGGTACTCTCTGCATTTATCTTTGGTATGTTTGTAAGTGAGATTATCTCCTATGGGGTCTTTTTTGAACTGTGGCACTTTAAGCATGCAACAGTAGAGAATCCCTCTCCTTTTATGCACCATATTGAGTATAGTGTTTTTCTTGCCTTTACGGCACTGGTGTTACTCAGTAGAATTTTTAATACCAAAGAACAACTGCACAAGTTTTTTTACACGTTGTTTTTTGTGACAGTCAGTGGCAATCTCTTTTTGAATGCTGGGCGTACAGGGCAGTTTGCCTTTATTGTAGGTGTTTTTGTTTTGGCATTGATGAGCTTTAAAAACAGAATAAAAGCTATGTTTGTTTTTGTGGTGTTGGCAGCAACAATGCTGGGTATGGCATTTACTTTTAGTCAAACATTTCATGACCGTATCATTACTGGCAAAGAGAATATTATTAATGTTATAGAAAAAAAGGACTATTGTACCTCATGGGGAGGCCGTGTGGGCTCATGGATTGTCTCTACAGATATAATTAGAGAAAATCCTCTTTTAGGTGTGGGTATTATTGACAATATGAAAGTGTTTCATCGTATTATAGATTATCACTATCCAAAGATGAGATGTATGCATAAGAGTTTTATGCATACGCATAACCAGTTTCTTGAAATTGCCACGCAGATGGGATTGGTAGGGTTGCTTTTTTTTATCTATCTCTTCTATACGATGGCGAGACTGCCTATTGTGGAGCGTCAATATAAAAATATCCAATATACCTATGTGGCACTTCTTGGTTTTGCTTTTATTCCAGAGGTGCTTTTTCATAGACAGTTCTCTATGGCACTCTTTGCACTCATTACAGGATTGATATTGGCAGTTTACAGGATAGAAAATGAAGTATAAAATAGAAAATAACAGCTATGATGAGTTTGTTCGACATATACGAACATATTTCCGCCA
>JALVXW010000158.1 GCA_027038155.1 Sulfurovum sp. | reverse complement strand
CTCAGTATGGGTTCAAGCTCAGGGAAAGCATAGGTAATCTTTTGCCGTCCATGTTTACGCTCCACAAAATCATTAAGCATTCCTGACTCCATTGGTCCTGGACGATAGAGTGCCAACATCGCAATAATATCTTCAAAGCCATCTGGCTTGAGACTTTTTGCCAAATCCTGCATACCTGCTGATTCTATCTGAAACAGTCCCAATGTTTCACCTGTAGAGATATACTCATAGACTTTTTTATCTTCAATATTCTCCTCTACAAAGTTAATACGTTTACCATGACGCCGTTCAACAAGCTTCAGAGCCTCTTCTATCACTGTAAGTGTTTTAAGCCCCAAAAAGTCAAACTTAATGAGGTCAACATCCTCAACATACTTACCGGAGTACTGCGTTGCTAACGTATCAAGCCCTGTAGGCTTAAATAGCGGTGTCTTTTGCCATAAAGGCTCATTGGAGATAACCACTCCTGCGGCATGCGTACCAGCATTACGATTGAGCCCCTCTAGTGCCAAGGCATACTCCCATGTACGTTTTGCCTGAGGGTCACTCTCTAGTAACTCTTTTATCTTTGGCTCTTTTTCATATGAGCCTTTAAGGTCAATACCCAGTTCATCAGGAATGAGCTTTGCCATGGCATCTGCTTTGGCATAAGGCATATCAAGTACACGTGCCACATCACGAATAACCCCTTTGGCAAGCAACTTACCAAAAGTGATGATTTGAGCCACATTCACACGTCCATACTTCTCTACCACATAGTCTAATATCTCTTGACGGCGTGCCTGACAGAAATCCATATCAATATCTGGCATAGAGACACGTTCTGGGTTAAGAAATCTCTCAAAAAGTAGCCCATAAGGCATAGGGTCAATATCGGTAATACCCAAAGAGTAAGCCACCAGTGAACCAGCAGCCGACCCGCGTCCAGGGCCCACAGGGATACCCATCTGTTTTGCCGCATCTACAAAGTCCCAAACAATCAGCATATACCCTGGAAACTTCATAGCGTTAATAATATCCATCTCTACTTCTAATCTATCTCTGTACTCTTGATGTTTTTCAGGAGGGACTATTTTAAGACGTTTCTCCAATCCCTTTTTGGACTCCTCTACAAATAGAACTTTATCATTCTCTAAAGAGTACTCAACATCAGGCTCAGGAAGCTCTATGCCAGACTCTTTGGCTCTTTGTCTGGCAAACTTAAAGTTAGGTGGCGTGGGGTCTCCTAGTTTTATCTCCAGGTTACATTTGTTTGCTATCTCTTGTGTATTCTCCAGTGCCTCAGGTATGTCTGCAAAGAGTTCAGCCATCTGTTGGGGTGATTTCAGATAAAACTCATGTACCGAATGACGCAAACGGTTAGGGTCATCATAGAGTTTATTCATCGCAATACACATAAATGCCTCATGTGCATCTGCATCCTCTTGATTGGTGTAGTGGGTGTCATTGGTTGCTACTATTTTGACGCCTGTCTCTTGCGAGAGTTGAATAATCTGTTTATCAATACGATGCTGGTCACCAATACCATGACGCATAAGCTCTAGGTAGAAGTCATCTCCAAAAACCTCTTTATAGCGTAGAGCCACCGCTTTTGCTTCTTCGTACCCCTTAGCACCAAACTTAATGTTTCGTTCACTTAGATTAAGGTTCCAGTTTACCTCTCCTTGAAGACAGGCAGAAGAACAAACAAGTCCCTCAGAGTGATTTTTAAGCAGTTCCCAATTAATACGAGGATAGTAATAAAACCCTTCTATATACGCTTTAGAAGAGAGAAACATCAAATTTTTGTAGCCTACTTCATTTTTGGCATACAGACAGAGGTGAAAACGCTGACGTACAGACTTGTCCCCTAGCTCCTCTTGATTATGCACATAGGCTTCCATCCCAATGATGGGCTTAATGCCCTCTTTACGCATCGTGTTGTAAAAATCAATGGTTCCAAACATATTACCATGATCGGTCATGGCTACAGAAGTCATACCAAGCTCTTTTACCTTTTTGGCAAGTGCTTTTATCTTATTGGCTCCATCAAGCAGTGAATACTCTGTATGAAGATGCAGATGCGTAAATTGTGGTTTAGATTTGGGCTCTTCTGACATGAAATACCTTTGTTTATGTTAGTATTTAATATAGCAAAAATTAGGTGAAAAGGGGTTGAAGCTCAGTCAATTTAGCCAAGACGTTTAAAACAACAACGCTTATATTTCTCACCACTCCCACAGATACACTTTTCATTACGTAAAAATGCTACTTTATCTTCATAGATTTCGCCATCAACATACTTCCACATCTCATTGACTTTTAAAAAGGTGGAGCGTTCATGGTGCATATGTTGTTTTCCGTCAAAGATATAGTAGGCTTTAAACTCCACCACATCCTCCAAAACATCAATAACCTCCAAATGTTGCCAGAAGCTATTATCTGCCCAATCTTGTATAAATTTCAGCTCTTCGTTGGTCCATGTATGGTCATGTGTCGTCGCCTGCAAGTAGTTCACATCTCCTAGACAATATGCACTATAGCGTGACCGCATCAACGCCTCAGCTGTCGGAGCTGCTTCCAACACGCTAAGTATCGGTTCACAACACTGTGAAAATGGTTTATTTGATTTGCAGTAGCATGGTTGTTGCAT
>JALVXW010000157.1 GCA_027038155.1 Sulfurovum sp. | reverse complement strand
GAGGTGGGTGCTCAGATGCGTTTGGCTACACTACAGTGTGGCGAGGGGCTAGATGACAGTAGTCGTGAATACCTTGCCGAGAAGATACGTGATATACCTATCCATAAAGATGCCGAAGAGATGTTAGTCTATATGTCAGAAATGGACAAAGATGTACTGCTAGAGAAGCTGATGTCTTATCTTCTTGAGCAAGAGAAGCAGCATCTTGGGTCTCAAATTGGGTTTGATCAAGTAACAGTAGAGCGTATGATGCAACACTATGAAGGTGAGAAAAAAGCTACACGAAATAGCAATCGTCGTAGAAAACGCAGATAATTCTCTATTTTTAACTGATAGCAAGCAAAACTGTTTTAAAATTTGGGTGATAAACTTCTTAAGGGTATCACCTATTATTTATTAGAGGTTCCCTTAATTTAAAAGGTATTTAATGGAAATTAATTTAGTGGGTGAAAGTCTTAAGTTTATGATATTGGGAATGGCAATTGTCTTTATTTTCCTTATGGTGCTTGTTCAGGTAGTCAGGTTTCAAGCTTTTCTTATCAATAAATTTTTTCCAGAAAAGACACCTGAGATAACACCAGCTGCTTCAGTGACTACACAAGATGCACAACACGTCGCTGCTATTATTGCGGCAGTGAGCGAATTTCGAAAAAATCAATAAACAAGGTATTATAGAATGGCTAAAAAATACATTGATGTAATGGATACAACTTTTAGAGATGGGTTTCAATCTGTCTTTGGTGGGCGTGTTCTTATGGATGACTTTTTTCCTGCGGTAGAAGCAGCAAAAAATGCAGGAATTAATCACTTTGAATTTGGCGGGGGAGCACGGTTTCAATCACTCTTTTTCTATTTGCAGGAAAATGCATTTGATATGATGGATAGATTTAGGGAGATTGTAGGAAAAGAGGCAAATCTTCAAGTGCTTTCGCGTGGTATCAATACGGTAATGCTAGATACAGGTAGTCGTGAAATGATTGACCTTTTTGCAAAAACATTTGCAAAACATGGCACAACAACTGTACGTAATTTTGATGCACTCAATGATGTAAACAACTTGGTATTCTCTGCAGAAGTTATTAAAAAGTATGGTATGAATCATGAAGCGGTAGTAACAATGATGGATTTGCCTCCTGGATGCAAAGGTGCACATGATGTGGCATTTTATGAAAAAACATTGAGAAATATTTTAGATTCTGGTATTACTTTTGACAGTATCTGTTTCAAAGATGCATCAGGAACAGCAAACCCACATAAGATTTATAAAACGATTGCAATGGCAAGAAAACTTCTTGGGGATTCTGTACATTTAAGACTTCATACTCATGAAACGGCAGGGGTTTCTGTAGCCTCTTATCTTGCGGCACTTGAAGCTGGAGCCAATGGTATTGATATGGCAGCATCACCGGTATCTGGTGGTACTTCTCAGCCAGATATCTTAACAATGCTTCATGCAACCAAAGGAACCGACTATAACCTTGGTGATTTAAAATTAGATAAGGTATTGAAGTATGAAGAGAGACTCAAAGAGTGTCTTGCAGAGTATATCGTACCTCTTGAAGCAACACGGGTTTCTCCTCTTATCCCATTCTCTCCTATGCCTGGTGGAGCACTTACAGCGAATACACAGATGATGAGAGACTCTGGAGAGTTAGAAAAATTTGATGAAGTTCTTCTTGCAATGAAAGAGGTGGTTGAACGTGGTGGTTACGGAACATCAGTCACACCAGTGAGCCAATTTTATTGGCAACAAGCCTATGCAAATGTGATGTTTGGTCCATGGAAGCAGATTACACCAGAGTATGGTCGTATGGTACTTGGTTACTTTGGCAAGACACCTGTAGAGGCAGATAAAGAAATTATGGAACTCGCAGCTCAGAAACTTAAACTAGATCCTGCTACAGAAAATCCTTTAGATATTGCAGACAAAGATGAGACAAAATCTATTGCACACTTGACTGGCATATTGAAAGAGGAGGGATTGGAAGTAAGTGATGAGAATATTTTCATCGTTGGAGCTTGTGGTCGAAAAGGTATTGCATTCTTGAAGGGCAAAGGTCCCCTCATGGTAAGAAAAGGTAAAAATAATTGTAGTGGAGATGGTGAAATGGCAGGAAATTATACAGTAGTAGTAGATGGTAAAAAATATAGCGTACAGGTAGCAGAGGGTGAAGGTGATATTCAAATTGCACCTACGACAGTAACAACACCAGCACAAACAGTGCCAGCAGTGTCAACAGCATCTGCGCCTTCTGGCACAGGAAGTATTGAAATTCATTCTCAAACACCAGGAAATGTATGGAAAATTCTTAAAAGTCCAGGAGATGCTGTAGCAGAGGGTGATATTATTATGATTCTTGAGGCAATGAAAATGGAAATAGATATTGCCGCACCGCAAGCAGGCAAAATTGTTTCTATTAATGTGAATGTTAATGATACTGTTGCCGATGCCCAACTTTTAGCCACAATGGAGTAGGTATGAAGTGTAAACATTTTTTACTTTCTTTATTGTTTGTTTTTACACTTTTTACCAATATTGTAGTAGCAAATGAGCATGCAGGAGTGACTGAGTTCAAGACCCAAACAGAACTTATTGCGGAAGAGCAGGCCAACTACAAGCCAAAAAGTGTTGTTGGTCTAGTAGAGTCTTTTTTTGAAACAACAGGTATTAATGCCATTGTAAATCCTAAAAAAGGTGTAAAAAACGGACAGGGTGTTGAGGTTTCTTTGTTTGCACAAAGTTGGGGACGTGTAATTATGTTCCTGATTATTTTTATACTCTTCTATTTGGCGATTGCAAAAGGTTTTGAACCACTGCTTTTGCTGCCTATTGCTTTTGGTGGTTTGCTTGCTAATATTCCAATAGCCAACATGTCAGGACCAGATGGTATGTTGGGAATTATTTATGGTATGGGAATTCATAATGAGTTCTTTCCTTTGCTTATTTTTATGGGTGTGGGTGCGATGACCGACTTTGGACCACTGCTTGCTAACCCCAAAACGGCACTTCTTGGTGGAGCTGCCCAGTTTGGTATTTTTGGTTCATTGGTAGGTGCGGCGGCACTTTCACAATATACAGGTATGGTTGATTTTACACTAAAGCAGTGTTCGGCGATTAGTATTATTGGTGGGGCTGATGGTCCAACCTCTATCTTTATTGCTTCAGCATTGGCACCTGAGATGTTAGGAGCTATTGCAGTTGCTGCCTACTCATATATGGCACTGGTACCTGTGATTCAACCTCCAATAATGAGAGCACTCACAACAAAAGAAGAGCGTCAAATTGTCATGAAAACAACAAGAAAGGTCAATAAACTTGAAAAACTTATCTTTCCTCTAGTGGTCATTATGATGATTGCATTGGTACTCCCAGATGCTGCACCGCTTATGGGAGCTTTTGCTTTTGGTAACTTTGCAAAAGAGTCAGGTGTGGTGGACAGACTCTCTAATGAGATGCAAAACTCATTGATTAATGTGGTAACAATTTTCTTGGGTTTTGGTGTGGGTATGACCCTTCAAGCAGATAAATTTCTTGTTGCCGAAAGTTTAGGTATTATGGTTATTGGACTACTTGCCTTTGCAGCAGGAACAGCGGCGGGTGTACTTATGGCTAAGGTGATGAATAAGTTTTCCAAAGAGCCTATTAACCCGCTTATTGGTGCAGCTGGAGTTTCTGCGGTACCTATGGCTGCAAGGGTTGCCTCCAAAGTTGGCTCCGAAGAGAAGCCAGGGAACATCTTGCTTATGCATGCAATGGGTCCGAATGTAGCAGGCGTGATTGGTTCGGCTGTTGCAGCGGGTGTGCTATTGTCAATATTCAAATAGATATAAGGCTATAAGTGATATATTTTTCTTGTAGCCTTATTTAGAGCATAAGTCAGAAAATAACTGTTTTTTGACTTATGCTTTAGCATTAAATTTTAACACTATAAAGAGGATACCATGAGTACCAAAACGCCCAACGGACTTGACAAACTAGGATTAAAAGACATCGGTGATGTGTATTATAATTTAAGTTATGACGAGTTGCAAGCGCATGAAGTAAACAGTGGAGAGTGTAAAATCTCAACATCGGGCACAGCAATGTGTGATACGGGAATCTTTACAGGGCGTAGTCCTAAAGATAAATATTTTGTAGATCAGCCACCGTCAAATCAGCATATTGCATGGGGTGACGTCAATAGAAAAATCAAGAAAGAGGTGTATGAAGAGCTTTTGGATTTAACATTGACACAGCTTTCTGGTAAAAATATTTATGTAACAGATGTTTATACAGGTGCAAGTGCTGCATCTAAGCGCTCTATACGCTTTATCTCTGAAGTGGCATGGCAGGCACACTTTGTTAAAAATATGTTTATTCGACCTACAGAGGAGGAATTAGAGAGATTTGAACCTGACTTTACTGTCTATAATGCCTGTAAAACAGTAGATGAAAAATATAAAGAACATGGTCTTAACTCCGATGTTTACGTGGTCTTTAATATAGAAGACAATATCTCTATTATTGGGGGTACCTGGTATGGTGGAGAGATGAAAAAAGGTATCTTCTCTATGATGAACTACTGGTTACCACTAGAAGGTAAACTCTCTATGCACTGCTCTGCCAACGTAGGAGAAGAGGGTGACGTATGCCTCTTCTTTGGACTTTCAGGTACAGGAAAGACTACACTCTCAACAGATCCTAAGCGTGCACTCATTGGTGATGATGAGCATGGATGGGATGAGCACGGTGTCTTTAATTTTGAGGGTGGGTGTTATGCAAAAGTGATCAACCTCGATCCCAAATCCGAACCAGAAATCTATGGTGCTATTGTCAAAGATGCACTATTGGAAAATGTGGTTGCTGATGCTACAGGCAAAGTAGATTACACCGATGGAAGCAAGACGGAAAATACACGTGTCTCTTACCCCATAGAGCATATAGAAAATCACAAAAAAGATTTGCAAGCAGGGCATCCAAATAACATTATTTTCCTCTCTGCGGATGCATTTGGTGTACTCCCTCCAGTATCTAAGCTTACAAAAGAGCAGGCGATGTACTACTTTCTTTCGGGATACACGGCCAAAGTTGCTGGTACAGAGCGTGGTATTACAGAGCCGGTAGCAACATTCTCTGCTTGTTTTGGCGAGGCGTTTTTGCCACTACACCCTACAAAATATGCCGAACTTCTTGGTAAGAAGATTGATGAGCATGGGGTCAATGTCTATCTTGTAAACACAGGTTGGACAGGTGGTCCGTACGGTGTGGGAAAACGTATGAGTATTAAAGATACAAGAGCGTGTATTGATGGTATTCTTAATGGCTCTATTAACGATGCGGATTTTGATACACTTCCTCTTTTTAATCTTCAAATCCCTAAAACACTTGCGGGAGTAGAAGACAACAAAGTACTCAATCCCAGAGAGACATGGGAGAATAAAGAAGAGTACGATGCCAATTTGGCAAAACTTGCAAAGATGTTTCAAGAAAACTTTCACCGTTATGATGATAATGGTAGTGAATTTGATTTTGCAAGTGCTGGCCCACAACTTTAATTCTCTTGCTACACCTTTGCTACAGGGTGTAGTGAAATTACCTCTTGTTTTTTAATTTCTAACTATTTTTTAATCCTTTAATTTAATTTTAATTTTTAAAACTCTATAATTAACTAACCAGTTAATTAGGAGTATTATGTCAAAGAAAATACACAAAAGAGATGCTGAAGCTTCAAAAGCACTCATTATTAGTAGTGCAATACAGTTATTTTCTCAAAAAGGATATGCCTCTGCTTCCATGGATGAGCTGGCAAAACTATGTGGGCTTAACAAGGCAATGGTTTTTTACTATTTCAAAAACAAAAAAGGTCTCTATGAGGCAGTGATGGCACAGGTACTCGAAGAGATACAGCAGACCATTATAGAAGAGAATAAAAAATACACCAAACCTATAGAGGAGTTGGAAAGTTTTATCCATACTTATGCACAGTTTGCTTGTTCTCACCCCTATTTGCCTGCACTGCTTTTAAAAGAGCTTAGTGACAGTGGTGCAGTAGTACCAGAGATGCTTTTTAGTTCTATGCGGCAACTCTTTGCTCTGTTTAGTGATATATTGAAACGTGGAGAATCCAAAGGGTGTTTTGGAGCCAGCAAGCCTATGGTGTTTTACTTTATGATACTTGGTACACTTAATTTAATAGTGACAACCAAGCCACTTAGAATTGAGGCTTCCCGGAAAGAGGATATTTCACTAGATACTTGTGCTAAATGCGATATTGATGAGATAGCGGATTATCTTATGAAAAATATAAAAAAGATGTTAAAGGAGAACAAGTGAGATTGAAATTAAGTATAGTATTGCTTTTAGTAGGGGAACTGAGTTATGCAACAACGATAACAAGCTTATTGAAAGCTATAGATAAAAGACCTCAAAGCAGGCTTGAGCAGTTGGATGTGGACAGAGCTGCATTGGGTGTGGAGAAAGTGACAGATAGGATGATGCCAAAACTGGATGGATTTGTGGGATACGAGATATACAACAGACCCTCCTCTTTGCGTCCTGTACTTCCCAGTGAGATGAAAAATCCAAATGCTTCACTTCCATTTAGTAAAAATATTGGGCGTGCCGGTCTTAAATTTTCATGGCCCCTTTTTGTTCAATCACTCTATACATTAAAGCAGAAGGCTGCATTGATGCAACTGGCAAGCCAAGATAAAAAGAGACTCTCTCGTATTCAAAGAGAGGCAAAACTTGTGGGGAGTGTGGCTTATTTAAAATACATGGAGTCATTATCTCGAGCACTTAAAACAAAAGAGCACTCTATTTTGGCAACCAGAAAAAAGATAGCCCTGATGGTAAAAGAGGGAAGGACACCGCAAAGTAGTTTATTGACTTTAGATGCAAAGATCAATGATCTAAAGATGAATCGTATTGGTATAGAGCAGCAGAAGAATAGACTAAAAGCAACGATTGAGACACTTACAGGTATTTCGTTGACACATAGTGTACGACTGCAACAAAAACGAGATATTAAAAAAGGTGCTATCTTTGCTCTTGCTCCGCTTCAAAAAACGCTTAGAGCCACACAAAAAGATATCAATGCTGCAAAAGAGCGTTACTATCCAAGTGTTGCAATGAAAGGGGCATATACACTCTCTAAAGCAGATGCTTACAACACTGACAAATCTGTCCATACAGGGTATGGTTCATTGGGTGTCTATGTTAATATGCCACTCTATGACAGTAGCCACGCTACAGGGGTAGAGGAGGCAAAGCTTAACTACTTAAAAACAAAGTCACTGATGGCTGATACAAAGGAGCGTTTGACAGTACAAGCCAAAGAGCTTCAACGTGAGATAAAACTGCTTGAGCGTTCGCAACAGTTGGCAAGAAAAAATGTACATAATCAAAAAGCATTGCTTCAAATTGCCAAAGTCTCTTTATCCAATGAGGTGATTACGCAAGAGGAGTATCTACGTTATGAAGATGCATTGGCAAATGCCAAAGCAACACTCTATCAAAGTGAGGCAAAAAAGTGGCAAGATATCGCACAACTTGCGGTTATTTATGGAAATGATTTAAAAAGGATTGTAAAATGATAAAAAAAATACTTAAAGCGTTACTGATACTGTTGGTGATTGTGGCTCTTGTTGTGGGTGGGATAAAACTTATTAAAGCAAAGCGTGCAAAAGAGGCACAGACCCCTGTAGCAAAGGTCTATCCACTTGTACTCCAAACAATGACACCCGAAAAAGAGAGGGTGGTATTGACATTACCCTATTTGGCACAAGTAATCAATGAAGAGAATGTCGTACTCTCTGCCCCTATGGCTGCACGGGTACTGAGCATTAAAAAGAGTGGAACAAAGGTAGAAAAAGGCGAAGTTTTAGCTACACTTGATACTGCTGAGTTGCGTGCAAACATTGATGCTGTAAATATCTCGTTAAAAAATCTACTTCAGACACATGAGAGAACCAAGGCACTATACCATGTAAAAGGTGCCTCTGTAGAGCAACTACAAAAAGAGGAGTCCAACATTGCATCACTTAAAGCAAAATTAAAGGCATTGCAAAACAAATTGGGATACGCCACACTTAAAGCACCTCTTTCTGGTGTGATAGCGAAAAATTTTGCTTCAGTGGGTACGGTGAGTATGCCAGGTAAACCTCTACTTAGCATTAGTGCAAAAAAAGGGTTCTCTTTGCTTGTGCGACTTCCTGATGATACCAAAGCAAAAGCGATACATTTTCAAGGTAAAAATTATCCACTCGCACCACTAGGGACAACTTTTCATGGGTTACATGAATATAAAGCAGTCATAGATGAAGCCAATCTTTCAGATGGAGAGACTGTGGATGTGGATGTGGTATTGTTTGATGGTGCAGCCCAAAAATTGCCTTTTGATGCCATTTTGGATAGAGATGGAAAACATACAGTTTTTATTGCCAAAGGGCATAAGGCAGTAGCAAAAGAGGTGCATATTGAGCAAAAAGGACAAGAGGGGGTTGTGCTACAAGAGCAACTTGAGGGTGAAAAGATTATTGTAGCCAAACCAGATATTTTACTTAAACTCCTAAGTGGTATTGCTATTAAAGTAGAGGAGTAGATGATGTTTGATTTTTTCTATAAACGCCCCTATATGCTCTATGCGTTGATAGCGGGCTTTTTTATTATGGGAATTGTGGGCTTAAAGACACTGCCTAAAAATCTTTTTCCAGATTCCAATCCTGCTAAAGTTGTGGTGGTTACCAAAGTACCTGGAGCGACTGCCAAAGTGGCTGCTTCCACTGTCTCTAAGCCCATTGAAGAGGAGCTTTCACGACTGGGGCAGATTACCGATGTAAGTTCAGTGAATGTGGCAAATTTCTCTATTGTTGCAGCAGAGTTTGACTATGGCAAAAAACTCAATGCCGCAGCTGTGGATGTGGCAAATGCTCTGAACATTGCCAAAGCAAAACTCCCTTCAGGTTTGACTTCTGCCATCTATACAGCAGGAGACTTTACGTTGCCCGTAGATGTAATTTCACTAAGTCCAAAAGATGGCAATATTACATTGGGTGAGATACGTAAAATTGCAGAGAGTTTTATAAAACCTCATCTTTTAAGTAATCCTAAAATAGGAAATGTAGAGGTTTTTGGTGGGTATCAAAGCGCGATTAATGTAGAGATAGATCCCTTTAAAGCTAAAAAATATGGTGTGGATTTTAGTGCTATTGTGAAAGTCATTACCGCGCAAAACAAAGATATACCAGTAGGATTTATCAAGGGTAATGATAGCTTTTATACGATCACTATCTATGGTGAAAAAGATAATATCTTAGCCCTACAAAATTTACTTATTATGCCAAATGTCCGTCTCAAAGATGTGGCAGATGTAAAATGGGGATACCAAAAACGTACCAGTGGATACATCGGTAATGGTAAGCGTAGTATTGCTTTGGCTATTCAAAGAGCACCTAAAGGGAGTGTGTTGGATGTCAGTAAAGCAGCGAGAGCCGAGATGAAAAAACTTCAGGAAAAATATCCTAACATAGCGTTTGAAATCTCAGATACACAGCGTAACCTCATAGAGCAGGCTAACAGCAATATGCTTGAAGCGTTGCGTGATGCGATTATCTATACGTTGCTTGTGATTATGCTCTTTTTGGGGAACTTTAGAGCTATTGTAGCAGCGGGTCTTTCTATCCCTATGGTATTCTTCTCAACCATTGCTGTTATTTGGCTTACGGGTGGGGAGTTGAATATTGTTATCTACACTGCCATTATATTGGCACTGGGGATGCTGACCGATGATGCGGTGGTGGTACTGGAGAACATTGAGCGTCATTTGGTAGAAGAGCATGAAGATTTGCAAACGGCTATTAAAAAAGGAACCAAAGAGGTCATTAGTCCTATCTTTTCAGGAACAGTGGCAACGATTGTTATTTTGTTTCCTCTCATGTTTGTGGGTGGTTTTCCGCAACAGATATTTGGTCCACTTATCTCTACGCTGATTATCGCGCTGCTTGTGAGTTATTTTCTCTCTATTACTTTCATTCCATCACTCTCTGCCTGGCTCTATAGAAATGGTACAGGTAAAACCAAAATAGAAAAAGGGTTTGAGTGGTTTTATATGCATACCATTGGAAAACTCATCTCTCCCTATGAGGGTATTTTAAAATTTTCAAATCCTAAAAGTTTTTGGAAATACCCAAGGCGTATGGTTTTGACTATGGGTATTATTGCTTTTATGATTTTTTCACTCAAAAATGTGATGCCCACCATTGGAAAAGACTCTATGCCACCGATGGATACAGGGATTATCAAAGCACAGATTGCCTTCTCTGCAAACGATACAGTAGATAGTGCAGAGAAGAAGTTGCAACCATTTTTAACATGGCTTGATGCACAAAAATGGGTTACAAGCAGTTCTATCGCCTTTGGTAGTGAAGCAGGTACTTTGAGTTTGGGAAGCGGCAACCTTCCTGCTGAAGCAACGATTACTATCTATGGTGTGAATCGTTTTGAGCGTAATGCGACACTTTGGCAACTGGAGACACAGGTACGTGACCATCTTGCCAAACTAGAGGGTATCAAGCGTAATGATGTTTTTGACTTTGGTGCTACAGCAAACTCCAGTACCAAAGCCATTATTGATACACGTATTAGTGCCCCAACGATTGCAGGACTATCAGAAAAAGCAAAAGAGGTAGAAAAGGCGACCAAAACAGTTAAAGGACTTACCTCGGTCTCTCGTAGTTGGGGTAAAGATTTTAGTGAGTATGTGATTGACATTGATGCCAACAAAGCACTGCGTTATGGACTTACACCTTATAGTGTTGCGATGCAGATACCAGTCAAGGGACAAGTAGCTTCATTGGTCTCTAATCTAGAATCTATGAATAGCCAGTTCGTGCGTATCTATCTAAAAAAGAGATTTACAAAAAATCTTGAGACACTCAAACTTCTGCCGATTAAGACACAATTTGGAGAGATACCTCTTTCTCAAATTGCCACCATTGGCAAACAGCTCACCTTTGCCAAAATAGAGAGAGATAATATGCTCTACTCTATAGATGTAAATGGCTATAGAAACAAACGACCAGTAACACACCTCACAGCCGATACAGTTGAAGCACTAAAAAGTGTAAATAGTGATGGCTTTAGTATGGAGCAACAAGGAGACAAAGCCAAACTTGATGACAGTTTTAAACGAATGATGAAAGCGATAGGTTTGGGTATATTCTTGCTACTTATGACACTGATTGCTATCTATAAGTCTGTACGTATGGCGA
>JALVXW010000156.1 GCA_027038155.1 Sulfurovum sp. | reverse complement strand
GATATGCACATTGCACAAGACTCAACCCTAAGGGTTGTTAAAACACACACTATGCAAGATGATGACTATGCTATGATAGCTTCACATAAAGTCAATGTAGCCCAAAATGCAAATGCCATACTGAAAAGTTTTGACCTCGGTGGAGACCAAGCACTCCAACTGCTCAAAGTAGAACTGGCAGAGCATGCCCATGTAGATGCAGGGCACCTGCTCTACCTCAATAAAGACTCTAAACGTGGTACCATCTCACAAATCGTCCATGTGGGAGAACACTCTACCTCTAAACAAGAGGCTAAAAATATACTTGATGGTAAAAGTAGAGGTATTTTTGATGCACTCATACGTGTAGAAGATACGGCTAAATATACCAAAGCAGAGCAAAATTCCAAAGCGATTTTACTTCATGATGATGCCTATATGGCAGCTAAGCCTCAACTAGAAATCTATATAGATGAACTTGAAGCTTCGCATGGGGCTACCACTGGACAGCTAGACAAAAAACAGCTCTTCTACCTGCAAAGCCGTGGTATTAGTTACACAGAAGCAAGAAAAATATTAGTGATTGCCTTTGCCAATACACTCATAGAAGAGGTAAAAGATACAAGACATCAAGAGCGTATAAAACTGGCTTTTGAAGAGGTATTTTATAAAACACATATGTAGGGTGGGCATTCCTGCCCACCAATAAAAACACCAAATGATTACGGTGGGCAGGAATGCACCACCCTACAGGAGAAACCAATGAACATGACAGAAACCGTAGCCAGATACAAAGAAGATTTTGACCTCTTCCCTACTGCCAATGATAAATTGGAGTATATCTTTGACCTTGGCAAAAAACATACCACTTTACCCAATGAAGAGAAAAATGATGCTACCTATGTCAAGGGATGTGCCTCTGATGCCTGGCTTGTTGGTGAATGTAAAGATGGTATATTACTTCTACGAGGTGAAGGTACTTCTGAGATGGCAAAAGGTATGCTTACCCTGCTTTTAGACATCTTTGCCAACCGTCCCGTAGATGAGATACTTGCTTTTGACCCTGTAACACTACATGAGATGGGCGTGGTAGAGCTACTTTCTCCTGTACGTCAACAGAGCCTGGAGGCCTTTTTAAACAAGGTCTATACCTATGCAAAAAACTGTAAAGAACAAGGAGTATAATATGGACATTAATAACATTCAAGAGAGCGACATCCCTACCTCGGCTGAGGAGCTAGCAGCCTATGAAGCAAAGTTTCCTCACTCCAAAGATGAGCGAATGGCACAAAAAATGGCAGAAGAGCGGCGTAAATTTTTAGCCAAACAGCCCTCGGACAAAGAGATGGAAGAGAAAATCGTTGGGCATCTAAGAGAGATTTACGATCCAGAGCTTCCAGTAAACATCTATGATTTAGGGCTAGTATACGATATACACTGCTGGACCAATGAGGTCAGCATGCTTAAGATGTGTAAAATTACCATGACACTCACCTCTGCAACCTGCTCTTTCTCTCAGGTTATTGTAGATTTGGTCAAAAGTATTGCCAGCCGTCAAGAGGGACTGGAACATATTGATGTTGATATCGTCTTTGACCCCCCATGGAGTCAGGAGAAGATGACCGATGACGCCAAATTGACAATGGGGCTACTATAATCCAAAATTAACCCAAACTATGCAATAGGATTGCCAAAATTAGCGATAGTGCTTGTGCTGTGGGTGTTTGCAAAGAATTTGCACCCCAAGGGCATTTCCTCTGGGCAGGTTAACCCTTAGGTTAATCGATGATTATTTGTAAATGCCCACGGCACAATGACTTTTGCTAGTTTGGTAATTTCTATTGCATAATTTGGGATTAACACATTTTTAACAAAAATATACTATAGTTCTACATACTATTAACGGACGGTACACACTATGGGCAATATAGACTTAATTTTTATCTTGACTACGGCCTTTTTTGGATCTGTGGGTCACTGTATCGGTATGTGTGGGGGAATAGTAGTGGCCTACACCTCCAGCAAGATAGATAAAAAAACCTCCTATACACAACAGACAGCCTCGCACCTTGCCTACAACTTTGGACGGGTAACGACCTATGCCATACTTGGAGCCCTATTTGGCTATGCAGGTAGCATTCTCGCCTTTACCCCCACAACAAAAGGGGTACTTTTTCTCTTTACTGGTGCACTCATGATACTTGTGGGGTTTAGCCTTCTGGGAAACTTCAAATTTCTTAACTCCGCAGAGTGGTCTGTCTCAAAATATGCATGGTACCAAAAAAGTTTTAGAACACTCCTCTCTTCACAGTCCTACTTGAGTTTTTATCTTTTGGGTATGCTTAATGGTATTATCCCTTGCGGTCTTGTCTACTATTTTGCCATATCTGCGGCAAGCACAGCAAGCCCACTTGGAGGTGCCTTGGTCATGGCTACCTTTGGCTTGGCTACCATTCCTGCACTTTTTTTCTTAGGTTTTGTCACCAAATTCTTACAAAGAGGAAACCTAAGAGGCACCATGATGAAACTCGCCGCTATGCTTGTCATTATTTATGGTGTTATTACCTTTATTAAAGGGTATAAATTTATCGCCCATCCAGAACAGATGAAGGCAATGATAGACAAAATGCACACAGAGAGTATGACAGGTAAAATGGGAGG
>JALVXW010000155.1 GCA_027038155.1 Sulfurovum sp. | reverse complement strand
TAGCACTCCCTTTGCTGCTTCTTTTCTCTTTAAAATCCAAATATAAAGCATCTATTCCAGCTCGATTTTTTGTATGGAAAAATCCATCTTTCAAACCACATGGTATCTGGTTTCATTCATGTAGTTTTGGAGAGGCAAAAGCCATACACCCTTTAGTAGAGAGTGTGCCGAGCGAAGTATTGCGTATGACAACAACGACACAAACTGGATATGAGGCGATTGTTCACTATACGAAAGAGAGCAGATACCTCCCCTTTGAGCCACTACTCTTTTTTTGGCTAAAACCTCAAAAAGCTTTGGTAGTGATGGAGGCTGAATTTTGGTATTTACTCTTTGTACTGGCACAAAAAAGAGGAGCAAAAACACTGCTTGTCAATGCACGTATGTCTGATCGCTCTTACCCAAAGTATTTGCGTATGGGTTGGTTGTATCGACATATTTTTAAACATATTGATGAGGTCTATGCACAAACACCGTTAGATAAAGAGCGTCTGGAGTCTTTGGGTGCGACAAATGTAGTGGTCACAGGAAATATAAAGTTGTCTTCTCTTCCAAAAGCAACAAAAACATTGGTAAAGCCTTCTGGATTGATTGTGTGTGCAGCAAGTACACACAATACAGAAGAGGCATTGGTGTTAGATGCGTATTATAGATTGAAACAAGAGCAGTGTGAGGCAAGGTTGATTATTGTGCCACGCCACCCTGAACGTTTTGACAAAGTTGCCAAGATGATTGAAGCGTTTAGTTACGCACACACGTTTTCATGGCATAGATACTCCAAGAACAAGAGCCTAGAAGATGATATTGTCCTTATTGATACTTTGGGTGAGTTGGTCAATATCTATAGTATTTCAGATATTGTGATACTCGGAGGAGCATTTGAGCCTATTGGTGGGCATAATGCAGCAGAGGCAGCACAGTTTGGATGCAAAATAATCTCTGGAAAACACTATTTTAACCAAGTAGATATTTTTGGGGCCATTGAAGGCATTGCAGTGGTAGAGGCTTCCAATCTTGCCCATAGGCTTTTACAGCATGGGCTTTTGAAACCTGCAAAACTAAAGTATCGTACAGATATATCTCCTATTATCAAGAGTCTCAAAGATGTTTTATGAGATAAAAGAGGAGAGGGTAAGCCTACGTATCAAAGCACAGCCCAATGCGAGTAGGTCAGAGTTTTGCGAGGTGTATGGTGAAGATGCCATTAAAATACGCATTAAAGCACCAGCAGTTGAGGGTGCAGCCAATAAAGAGTTGGTCAAATTTCTCTCAAAGTGTTTTAAGGTGCCTAAAGGTGATATTATCTTTAAAACAGGGCAAAGTAGTAAAATAAAAATAATAGAATTTCCACTCACGGAAAAATTTAGTACATGGATAGAAGAAAATGGCTACAGATAAAGCATATAAAGTATTGGCACGTCAAAAAGATATTTCTAACAAAAAGGCAAAAGAGCTTATCGATAGAGGGCTTGTATTTGTCGAAGACAGAAAAGTAAAAATAGCACGTGCAGAGATTCACACAGAGACAATTTTTAGAGTAGAGTATCCTGAAGAGATAGAGATACTCTATCAAGACAGTGACATCATTGCCATCAACAAGCCTGCACAGGTAGATAGCTATGATATTCAAGATGCCATAGAGGGTGCAGAGCTTTTGCATAGACTTGATCGTGATACTTCTGGTGTGTTACTGTTGGGCAAAAACAGGGCCTTTATAGACAAAGCCATTCAAGCGTTTAAATCGCGTAGTGTAGAGAAGCATTATGTGGCATGGGTAGAGGGTGTGTTGTATGAAAAAATAGAGATAGATGAGCCTATTTTTACTGTCAAAAAAGGCAAAGCCTTCTCTATGATAGACCCTGTACGTGGCAAAAAAGCACATACCATCGTAAAGCCAGAAGAGCTACAGGGCAAAAAGTCCAAAGTGCATATAGAGATAACCACAGGACGCACACACCAGATACGTGTGCATCTGGCACATATAGGGCATCCTATTGTGGGGGACGAACAGTATGGCAGCCGTACACAGGCAAAACGTGTACTTTTGCACTCGGCAAAGATGAAGCTGTTTGACTATGAGTTTCATGCAAAAGAGCCTAAAGATATAGCACGTTATAAATAATCCCAAATTATGCAATAGAAATTACCAAACTAGTAAAAGTCATTGCACCGTGGGCATTTACAAATAATCATCGATTAACCTAAGGGTTAACCTCAAATTTTTTGCAAACACCCACACTGCAAGCACTATCACTAATTTTGGCAATCCTATTGCATAATTTGGGATAATAAGCCCTTTTTAGATAAAATCGCAATACTAAATAGATAAGGTAAAATATGTTTGATACTTTAACCGATAGTTTTAAAAATGCCATAGGTAAAATACGTTTTCATGATGATGAAAAGGCACTCAAAAAAGCCACAACAGAGCTTAAAAAGTCACTACTGAAATCTGATGTGCACCATAAAGTAGTAAAAGAGCTTATCTCATCTGTAGAGCGAGAGACCAAAAAACATGGGGTAGGAAAAGATAATTTCCTTAAAGCACTTCAAGATAAATTGACTGATATTTTGACTATTGAGGGTGCACCCAAAGGGTTTAGTTTTGCCTCTAAGCCACCTACTGTGGTGATGATGATAGGTTTACAGGG
>JALVXW010000154.1 GCA_027038155.1 Sulfurovum sp. | reverse complement strand
ACCTGCCCTGTAATTTGGGACTCCCCTACCACCAAAGACTCCAAAGAAGAGACCACAGAAAAGATATGTTGTACTGCCTCTTCATCATCATAGCGTTCAGCACTACTTTTAAGTGTATAAAAATCCAAATCACTCTTTTTTGCCATTAATCCCAATATGGCATGATAGGAGGAGAAGTTATCACGCGTGGCAAGTACAATCTCTACACGATTGCACGTAGAGACAATAAATGCCTCATGCACAAACTCAAATGCCACAAGTAGATTAAGCATCTCAATCTTCTCTTCATTATTAGCAAAAGCCAATTTCTCTCTCATGCCTTGGTCACAGTTTTTGTGTGAAAAACTTACAATTTGATAGTACATTAAAAATCTCTCTCTATCATCGCTATGGCAATACCGCTTAGTGCTTCTTCGCCCCGTGCATTCATCAAGGTTATTGCCTCTTCCACCAATATTTTAGCTTCAGCAACACTTTTTTCAATACTTTTATGTTTATACATCTTCTGCTTAATCCAATCTTGTTCATCTTTTGTCAGTTTTTTACCATGTAGGGCTTTAAGCCTATTGGCATCTGTACTATCCATCGCTTCATACAAATAGATATAGGGCAGTGTTGTTTTGCCCTCTTCAAAGTCATGCAGTGCAGGTTTACCCAGAGTCTCAGAGTCCATAGTGATATCCAAAATATCATCAATCATCTGAAATGCCAAACCTAAATTACGCCCATAGGTCATATAAGCATCTCTCTCTTTACCTGCAAGCAGTGCTGCTGCTCCTGCACTTGCTTCCATAAGTGATGCGGTCTTTTGGTAAATCATTTGAAGGTAAACATCTTTGTCTGCGTTAAATGTTTTTGAAAGGGAGACATCTTTAAGTTCACCAAGGCTAAGTTGCACAACGGCATTGGAGACCAGTCTGGCTACTTCAGCACTAATATTATTTAACTCCAAAAAACCTTTGGAGTAGAGAATATCCCCTAACATAATCGCTGTTTTGTTCCCATAGAGTGCATTAAGTGAGGGTTGGGAGCGTCTTATATAAGCATCATCTATCACATCATCATGCAAGAGACTTGCTGCATGTATCATCTCTACAATAGCGGCCGTTTTAATTACAGAGAGTCCTGAACCAGCTATTTTTAAAATTAGTTTTGCACGCAATCGTTTACCATGAGGCAATTTTCTATAAAGAGAAGCAACCTCTTTGTCACCCAAATCTGCTATAAACTGTTCTATTTTTCTCTCTACTGCATCTATCATAAGCCATCCACTATTGTTTTCTTGAAGAGGAATATTATAACCAATTATTCTAATTATTTTCCGTATTGCTCAACAAATGCCTCATAATTCCCCTCAAAGTCAATGATTGACCCATCTTCGTTGATTTGAATAATTCTATTGGCAAAGGCATCAATAAGCTCTCTATCGTGAGAGACACAGATAACCCCACCTTTGTAATTGTGTAGAGCTTCACCTAAAGCGACTATCGCTTCAAGGTCAAGGTGATTATCTGGCTCATCCATCACCAAGAAGTTTGCAGCATCCATCATCATCTTACTCATCATAACACGGTGTTTCTCTCCACCAGAACAGGCATCTATCTTTTTTTTCTGTTCTTCACCAGAGAAGAGCATACGCCCCAGTGTTTTATGTATGTCATCAATGTGCCATTTTACATCAAACCCCTGTATCCACTGTGGCAATGCCTCATCACCCACTACCAAATCTGTCGTATTTTGAGGAAAATAACTACGGGTAATAGTCTGTCCCCATTTTATGCTTCCACTCTCTGGCTCTATCTCTTCCATTAGTATCTTAAGCAATGTGGTTTTACCAACACCATTTCCACCAATGAGTGCTATTTTATCGCCTACGTTGACTTTGAAACTAAGGTTTTCAAATACTGTTTTGTCCTCATAAGATTTAGAGACTTCATTTACTTCAAGTACCTCATTACCAATATCACGGTGAGGTCTAAACATAATGGAAGGGTCACGTCTGCTAGAGAGCTTAATCGCTTCTACATTCAGTTTATCAAGCTGTTTTTGACGCGAAGTAGCCTGTTTGGCTTTAGAGGCATTGGCTGAAAAGCGTCGTATAAAAGACTCCAGTTCCTCTTTCTCTTTGAGTGCCTTGCTTCTGTCTGCTTCTGCTTGTTTGGCTATGAGATTTGCAGCAATATACCACTCATCATAATTTCCGGTAAACTCACGTATAGTTTGAAAATCAAGGTCTAGTATATGTGTTACCACACCATTTAAAAAGTGTCTATCGTGAGAGATAACCATCAAGGTACCCTCATGACGCTTTAGCTCATTTTCAAGCCACGCAATAGTCTCCATATCAAGGTTGTTGGTAGGTTCATCAAGCAAAAGCACATCTGGTTTCAAAAAAAGTACCTGTGCAAGGAGGATTTTAAACTTGTCACCACCTGTGAGTGAACTCATAAGCTCATCATGCTGTTGAGTAGGAAACCCTAGAGATTGAAGCAGTTTTTCTATCTTCACGTCCGACTCATAAGTAGGGTCCTCATCGGCACAAATCATCTCCAGTTCACCCAAACGGTTATTGACTTCATCAGACTCAAAGTCACCCTCCATATAGAGCTTCTCTTTCTCTTTTTGGGCATCATAGAGTTTTTTGTTTCCATA
>JALVXW010000153.1 GCA_027038155.1 Sulfurovum sp. | reverse complement strand
AAGAGTTTAGAGAAAAGCTCATTGAAGGTATCTCTGAAGTAGATGGTAACGAAGAGCTTATGGAAAAATACATGGAGGGTGAAGCGCTTACCGAAGATGAGATTGTAGCGGGTATTAAGGCTGCTACGATTAACATGCATGTGGTACCAATGCTCCCAGGAACTGCCTTTAAAAACAAAGGTGTACAGACACTTCTTGACGCAGTTGTTGCCTACCTTCCATCTCCTGTTGAAGCACCTGCAATTAAAGGTACTAAAATGGAAGATGAAAATGTTGAAGTGACTGTAGAATCTACAGATGATGGACCATTTGCATCATTGGCATTTAAGATTATGACCGATCCATTTGTTGGGCAATTAACATTTATCCGTGTTTATCGTGGTTCTTTAGAATCAGGTTCGTACGTACTGAACTCCACTAAAGAGAAAAAAGAGCGTGTTGGCCGTATCATGAAAATGCATGCGATTAAGCGTGAAGAGATTTCAGAGATTTATGCAGGTGAAATTGGTGCGGTTGTTGGTCTTAAAAATACAACAACTGGAGATACACTCTGTTCAGAAAAAGATAAAGTTGTACTTGAAAGAATGGATTTCCCAGATCCAGTTATCTCTGTTGCGGTTGAGCCTAAAACAAAAGCCGATCAAGAGAAAATGGGACTAGCACTTGGTAAACTAGCTGCTGAAGATCCTTCTTTCCGTGTGGCTACAGATGAAGAGTCTGGTCAAACGATTATCTCTGGAATGGGTGAGCTTCACCTTGAAATTCTTGTAGATAGAATGAAAAGAGAGTTTAAAGTAGAAGCTGAAGTAGGTGCACCACAAGTTGCATACCGTGAAACCATTAGAACAGCTGTTGAGCAAGAGTACAAATATGCAAAACAATCAGGTGGTCGTGGACAGTATGGTCATGTATTCCTTAAAATTGAGCCACAAGAGCCAGGATTTGGTTATGAGTTTGTTGATGAAGTCAAAGGTGGGGTGATTCCAAAAGAGTTTATCCAACCAGTAAACAAAGGGGTACAAGAAGCGATGGCTAGAGGTATTCAGGCAGGATACCCTGTAGAGGATGTCAAGGTAACTGTATATGACGGTTCTTACCATGATGTGGATTCTTCTGAAATGGCGTTTAAACTTGCAGGTTCTATGGGATTCAGAGAGGGTTGTAGAAAAGCAAATCCTGTTATCTTAGAGCCAATGATGAAAGTAGAAGTAGAAGTACCAGAAGACTTTATGGGTGACGTTATTGGTGATGTTGCCAAACGTAGAGGTCAAGTATCTGGTATGGATGACAGAGCGGGCAATAAAATTGTAAATGCATTTGTACCACTTTCAGAGATGTTTGGTTACTCAACAGACTTGCGTTCAATGACACAAGGTCGCGCAACGTATGCAATGGAGTTTGACCATTATGAAGAGGTACCACAGAACGTAGCTAAGGAAATCATCGAAAAGCGTAACAGCTAAGTTCGGATTTCTTTACTGCATATTCGACCGAATGAGCTTTGTTTCGTTCGGTCACCTACCAATTAGTAAGCTCTCTCACTACACAAAACTCGTTCAATCAAATCTACAGCAAATTAACTCCGAACTTAACTATTAAATATTACTTTATTTTAATTTCAAATTAGCATACAATAGTATTTAAAGGAGACATAATGAAATTCATCATAGACCTCATAGAAGATGTACGCGAGCAGATAGGGAACCACGAAGCGTATGTAGTGATGGCTGGTCTGTTAAAAGAGGATGCTGAGGATAAGCATAAACTTATCTATGCTGGGGAAGCACCTTTAAATTTGGCTGTTTTGAATGAGGTGAAGAGACAACTTACGTTCAAAATAGACGGTAGCGACCAAAAAGTGACTGTAGGAACGCTTATTCCACCTCTTTTGATACTTGATATGGATGCGATGATGTATGAGCTTAGAATAGATGTGAATGAGCAGTATAAAGAGATGGAAATAGTTGGATTTGGTAAAAACGATGAAGAGAGACGCTATATCTTGTTTATCAAGATATAAGCGTCTGATGGATCCTATGCGTACACAGACTCTTTATTGAACTCTTTAGCAAGTAGTGCATAAAAGAGGGCTCTGTATTTATTTCTGTTGGATGTTCCCATTGCTTCACAGACTTTTTTAATGGCAGCATCCATCTCTGTATCACTAAGACTAAGTCCTAGTTTTTTTGTTAAAAAATTCTTTTTAACAGTATCAAGTTCAGAACTTTGCGAACATGAAACAGTTTCAGAATCTTTTTTGTAGATAGACGGTCCAAGACCTATGGTCACTTTTTCAATCAAATCATTGGATACATCTAAGCCTAATTTTTTTGCTTCAGTCATATACTGCGCAATTTTATCATCTCTTTTGCTCATTCTTTTTCCTTTTGTAAAATTTGTTACAGCTTAATTATAGCTATAAATTTTATTTAGGTCAAATATTGAGGTTTTTGGGCGAAGAGTATCCAGTTCATATTGATTTTATTTTTTTTAGAGAAGTATGCTATCGCTTCATAAGGGATTTTCTGTCGTTTTTTAATGACTGCATAGTTTTGAGGCTGTATCTTTAGTGCATGGGCAATGTCTTTATCTAGTATTTTCTTCTTTTGACTCTGTGTTGCAAGAATATCTTTTACTCTTTGCATGATTTCATCAAAATCTATCATAGG
>JALVXW010000152.1 GCA_027038155.1 Sulfurovum sp. | reverse complement strand
TACCTAAGAGCACATGCAGATTTTGAAAACGCCAAAAGACGTTTAGAGAAAGACAAGATGAATGCCGTCTCTTATGCAAATGAGAGTTTTGCCAAAGATATTTTGGCAGTAATAGACTCATTTGAGAATGCTTTGGCTTCTATTGAAAGTGCAGATGAAGAGAACTCTTCAGAGGTCTTGAAGCAGATGAAAGAGGGTGTGAACCTTACTTATGAACAACTTAAAAAGATATTGGAAAAGAACCATATCAAAGAGGTGGACTGTTCAGGTGAGTTTGACCCAGAAGTACATCAGGCCATTATGCAAGTTGAGAGTGATGAGCATGAAGCAGGTGATGTAGTACAGGTAATGCAAAAAGGGTATACTATCAAGGACAGAGTTTTACGTCCTGCGATGGTGAGTACTTGCAAATAAGTGACTAGATATCATTTATTTCAAGTACGGAACTGAGCATAATGCAAGGAAAGAACCTGTAAATAAATATTAACTTTAGTAAATGTGACTAAAGTTGCATTTTATACTAGCATAATGAGAGTATAATAATGAAAAATAACAAAGAGCAAAAAAAGGATTTAATATGGCAAAAGTATTAGGAATAGATTTAGGAACAACAAACTCTGCGATGGCAGTGTATGATAATGGTGAAGCAAAGATTATTGCAAACAAAGAGGGTAAAAACACAACCCCTTCTATTGTAGCATTTACGGATAAAGGTGAAATCTTAGTAGGGGAGTCTGCTAAGCGTCAAGCGGTTACAAACCCAGAGAAAACGATTTACTCTATTAAGAGAATTATGGGGCTTATGTGTGAAGAGGAGAAAGCTTCTGAAGCAAAAGAGAGACTTCCTTACCACATTATAGACAGAAATGGTGCCTGTGCGATTGAAGTAGCAGAAAAAACATATACACCGCAAGAGATCTCTGCAAAAGTACTGATGAAAATGAAAGAAGATGCAGAGGCGTACCTTGGTGAGACTGTAACAGATGCAGTGATTACTGTACCGGCATACTTTAATGATTCGCAAAGAAAAGCAACCAAAGAGGCAGGAACAATTGCAGGACTTAATGTGCTTCGTATCATTAATGAGCCAACATCGGCTGCACTTGCGTATGGACTTGACAAAAAAGAGTCTGAGCAGATCGTTGTTTATGATTTGGGTGGTGGTACATTTGACGTGACTGCACTAGAGACGGGTGATGGTGTCGTTGAAGTTATGGCTACAGGTGGAGATGCGTTCCTTGGTGGTGATGACTTTGATAACAGAATCATTGACTATGTTGCTACGGAATTTAAAAATGAAACAGGTATTGATGTAAAAGCGGATGTAATGGCACTTCAACGTGTAAAAGATGCAGCTGAAGCAGCCAAAAAAGAGCTTTCAAGCTCAACAGAGACAGAGATAAACCTTCCGTTTATTACAGCAGATGCTTCTGGACCAAAACACCTAGTAACTAAAATCACTAGAGCAAAATTTGAGTCATTGATTGCTGATCTTGTAGCATCTACAATCAAGACAGTTGAGTCTGTACTAAAAGATGCAGGACTTAGCAAATCTGATATTAATGAAGTGGTTATGGTTGGTGGATCAACACGTGTACCATTGGTGCAAGAGGAGATGAAAAAATTCTTTGGTAAAGAGCTTAACAAATCTGTGAACCCAGATGAAGTGGTTGCATTGGGTGCAGCGATTCAAGGTGGGGTACTTGCAGGTGATGTAAAAGATGTATTGCTTCTTGATGTGACACCTCTCTCTCTTGGTATTGAGACTTTAGGTGGGGTAACAACCAAAGTGATTGAAAAAGGAACAACCATTCCTGCGAAAAAATCACAAGTCTTCTCAACTGCAGAAGATAACCAGCCAGCAGTAAGTATTCATGTACTTCAAGGAGAAAGAGAGTTTGCCAAAGATAACAAATCGTTAGGTATGTTTGAGCTTAGAGATATCCCAGCAGCACCACGTGGTGTACCACAAATTGAAGTAACCTTTGATATTGATGCCAACGGTATCTTGACAGTATCAGCACAAGATAAGGGTACAGGTAAATCTCAAGAGATTAAGATTACTGGTTCGAGCGGACTTAGTGATGAAGAGATTGAAAAAATGGTACAAGATGCTGAGGCAAACAAAGCTGAAGATGAAAAAAGAAAAGCGATTGTTGAAGCAAAAAATCAAGCAGATGCACTCATTCATCAAACAAGAAAAACATTAGATGAGCTTGGTGAAAACTTTGATGCAACAGAAAAAGCGGGTATTGAAGCAGCCATCGGTGAGTTAGAGAGTGTACTCAAAGATGAGAATGCTACCAAAGAGCAGATTGATGATAAAGTAAAAGCTTTAACAGAAAAGAGCCATAAACTAGCAGAAGCTGCCTATGCCAAAGAGCAAGGTGGCGCAAACCCAGAAGCAGCAAAAGCAGACGATGACGATGTTATCGATGCTGAAGTAGAGTAAGACTCTATATTTTGGTGGGCAGTGTGCCACAGGCATACATTAAATGCCCACCCTTCTATTTTTAACTTCCCTCCATTAATCACATTTAAGCTATAATATTTTCATTAACTTTTAAGGATGAGTCTATGCAAATTAAACAATGTAATACACTTGATGAAGCAAGAGTAGAGATTGATAAAGTGGATGAAGAGATTGTAAAGTTGATTGCTAAGCGTAATGATTATATTAA
>JALVXW010000151.1 GCA_027038155.1 Sulfurovum sp. | reverse complement strand
CAAAGTCTGTTGTACAAAAATCTACTCCGCCTAAAAGTGTTACAAAACCAAAAGTCGTAAAAACAAAAATAGTCAAACCCAAAGTCATTACACCTAAAAAACCTACAAAAAAATCGGTGACGGAACTTTTTAAAGGTCTGTAATTTTTTAAACCCAAAGATTATCAATAAGCCTAGGCTTACCTACCCATGCAGCTACAAGAATGATGGTGTTGCCTATCTCTACGGTCTCTAGGGCTTTAAATGCTCTATCTACTATGGCAACATACTCAACTTTGTCTGCCTCACTCAATACCTCTAGCATCTGGGCTTTAATGCTTGCAACATCACGTTCTCCTGCCATAACCATCTTTGTGGCATGTTTGAGTGCACGAGAGAGAGACAAAGCACGCTCTTTTTCATCATCTTTTAGATATACATTTCTTGAACTGAGTGCAAGCCCCTGTTCATCTCTTACTATCTCGCAAGGAACGATGGTGACATCCATAAAGTAGTTTTTGACCATTTGTGTAATGAGTGCCAACTGTTGAGCATCTTTTTTGCCAAAATAGGCACGATTGGCACCGCTTAGATTGAGCAGTTTCATCACCACCTGAAGCATCCCGTCAAAATGCCCTGGGCGTTTCTCTCCTTCAAGCACATAGCCACGTATGGCTGGTGCACCAATACAGAGCTCATCTGCTTCATACATAGCATCAACGGTAGGCATAAACAAAATATCTACCCCTGTAAGTTCACAGATTTTGATATCTGCTTCATCTTTGCGTGGATAGGCATTAAGGTCTTCGCCCTCCAAAAATTGTGTAGGGTTGACAAAAATAGAGACAACAAGATGGTCGTTCTCTTTGCGTGCCTGCTGTATAAGAGAGAGATGCCCCTGATGTAATGCTCCCATCGTTGGCACAAATCCAATACTCCCAAATAGCCCTTTTTTTGCCTCTTGCATCTGCTTGATTGTACGTACAATTACCATCTCTAACCCTCTATTTTGTAATATTTTGGTAAAATCATACCAAAATTTAATGAGGAATTAGGAATGAGTAGTTAGGAATGTACGTATGCAATGCTGTTGCATTGCTTTTATATTAAAGAATTACATCGTAATTCATACAGACACTCCTCATTCCTCATTCCTCATTCCTAATTTGAAAAAGGAACTTTTTCACAATGGATGCCTACGAATACAGTGAATTACTTAAATCACTCGCCACTAAAATGGATAATATCAAAAATATAGTCAAGCCAGATGTGCTACAAGCAAGACTAGATGAGATAGAGCAGATGCAACAAGACCCTGACTTTTGGAATGATGCCCAAAATGCAGGAAAAATCTCTCAGGAGAAGACCAAAACTGAACGTATATTGGCAACATACCACAATGCCAATGATGCACTGCAAGATGCCATAGAGTATTTTGAGATGGCAAAAGCCGAAAAAGATGAAGAGACCCTAGAGATGCTCTATGAAGATGCGGCATCACTACAGGAGAGTACCCATGCCCTAGAGGTACAGATGATGTTGAGTGGAGAGCATGATAGTAACAATGCCATCGTCTCCATACACCCAGGAGCAGGAGGGACAGAGAGTCAAGACTGGGCAAGTATGCTCTACCGTATGTACCTACGCTGGGCAGAACGTCATGACTTTAAAGTAGAAGTATTGGACTACCAACCAGCCGAAGAGGCAGGCATTAAAGATGTCTCATTTATCATTAAAGGTGAAAATGCCTATGGGTACCTCAAAGTAGAAAATGGTATCCATAGACTCGTACGCATTAGCCCATTTGACTCCAATGCCAAACGTCATACCTCTTTCTCTTCCGTGATGGTCTCTCCTGAAATAGATGATGACATCAACATTGTCATAGAAGATAAAGATATTCGTATAGATACCTATCGTTCAAGTGGTGCAGGTGGGCAACATGTCAATACCACTGACTCGGCTATACGGATTACACACCTTCCTACCAATATTATTGTACAGTGCCAAAATGACAGAAGCCAACACAAAAACAAAGCCTCTGCACTTAAAATGTTAAAATCGCGTCTTTTTGAGTATGAAATGGCTAAAAAACAGGCTGCACTTGATGGTGTAGAGAAGTCAGATATTGGCTGGGGACACCAGATACGATCTTATGTACTGCAACCCTACCAACAGGTTAAAGATACACGATCCAACCAAGCCTTTAGCAGTGTAGATGCCATACTTGATGGGGATATTGACAAGATGTTAGAGGGTGTCTTGATTACTCAAGCAAAGTAATTTTACTTTTCCTCTCCAATATCTTTTTTCTGCATATATTTAGCAATTGTCTTGGTGACTACCAAGGCAGCGGTAAACGCCAATAAAATCATCACAATCGTATAGATGGCATGCCCTATATCTATTTTCATACCAGTGCTTTTTCAGTAAGTCTATAGACGTTGTTGCATCTCTTTGCCATTTGCTCATCATGTGTTACCAACACAAGCCCCGCCCCTGTCTCATTGATATACTCTAAAAGTACATCCATCACAAGCTCTGCTGTCTCTTTGTCAAGGTTGCCTGTAGGTTCATCTGCAAAAATCATACGTGGTTTTTTACTCAACACTCTGGCAATAGAGACACGCTGTTGCTGCCCACCAGAGAGCTCTCCTACCTTTTTTTGCATAAGCTCTTTAATTTCAAGTCTCTCCAAAAGAGTCTCTTTAATCACTTCACCACTAAGCATACTTGCCACTTCTATATTTGCCATAGCACTCATACCCTTAAAAAGATAATGAAACTGAAAGATAATCCCTATATCATAACGACGTAAGGCTTCTATTTTATCTTCACTTTGAGTATAGAGGTTTTGCCCAAAGAGTGTTACACTCCCCTCATTAGGCTCAATAAAAGTAGAGCAAATATGCAACAAAGTAGATTTTCCTGAACCACTACGCCCTACAATGGCTACACTTTGTGAAGCCAAAAGAGACAAATTGACATCTGAAAACAAAACTGTATCAAAACCATGAGAGAGACCCTTGGCTTTTAAAAGAAATGGAGACATATTAAGCCTTAAAATAAATTAGAGGTATTTTAACATAAAAAAATGTAGGGGGTGATTTGGATGTGAGATTTTTATTGTATTCATATTTTTATTGGTGCGATAACAATCGCACCAAATAAACTCCCTCAAAGAGGTCTGGCACTAAATGCCAATACCCCCGATGTAAAGCATGAGAGGGATGTGATAAAGTAGGAGAACTATTTCATTTGTGCAGCTACTTCTGCTGCAAAGTCTTCCTCTTCTACCTCAATACCTTCACCCACTTCAAGTCTTACAAAGCGTGTAATTTCAGCTTTTCCACCTGATTTTTCTGCAAAGTATTCACCGACTGTTTTGCTGTCATCCATGACAAATTTTTGGTCAAGAAGACACTGCTCTTGATCAAGTGTTGTGTTGTCTGAGATAAATCTTGCAATTTTACCTGGAAGGATTTTGTCCCAGATTTTCTCTGGTTTCCCTTCTGCGGCAAGTTCAGCTTTAAGCTCCTCTTCTACCTTTGCCAATACCTCATCGGTCAGTTGACTCATAGAGATGTACTGTGGTACATTTTTAAGTGGTTTTCCCAAACGTGCAAGCTCTTCATTCTCTGTCTCAATGGCTACAATTCTACCTTTTGTCTCATCTTCGACATATTGTGCATCAAAATCTTTGTAAGAGAGTGTAGATGGACTCATTGCTGCTGCATGCATCGCAATCTCTTTGAGCACTGGAGTCATCGCTTCAGCTACTTCAGCCGATTCACATTTGGCTTCAATAATAACACCATTTTGTACATTGGAGTGCACATAAGCATTGACTGCACTCTTCTCGTCACCATTAATGAGTGCTGCACGTCTTACAACAATATTCTCACCAATCACTGCAATCTCTTGTGCCAAATACTCAGCAAAAGGTGCACCATTGATTGTGGAGGCATTAATAGCCTCTGCATCTTCCAAATTGTTCTCAAATGCATGGTTTACCACTGTTGAGAGCAGGGCTTGAAATTTATCATTTTTAGCCACAAAGTCAGTTTGAGAGTTTACCTCAATAATCACTGCTTTTTTGCCCTCAACCTTAATAGCAATCGCACCCTCGGCAGCTGTTTTGCTGGCTTTTTTGGCAGCAGCACCCATACCTTGGTCTCTTAGCCACTCAACGGCTTTATCCATATCTCCATCCGCTTCAGTAAGGGCTTTTTTACAGTCCATCATTCCTGCATCAGTCATCTCTCTGAGTTTTTTAATATCTTTTGGTCCAAAATTTGCCATCTTACGCCTCCGCCAACTCTTTTGCATGTGCTACAGACTCTTTAAAGTCACCTTTAAAGCTGTATTTCTCTTCCATAACTTGAATCTGTGCTTCTGTCATATTTGCTACATCGTTAAATGTATAAAAACCTTCATCATTGAGTTTTCCTGCATAGACTTTACCTACACCTTTGATTTTGGTAAGGTCATCACCTGCATCTGTTTTTGCTTCAGCTTTTGGTGCAGCTTTCTCTTCTACGAGTTTTTCTACTTCCTCTTTTGTTGCTGGTGCTGCCGCCTCTTCAGCTGCTGCTTCTGCCATTACCTCTTCAATTTCACCAGCTGGTACTTCATCGGCTACTTCACCGTTAGCCTCAGCGTATGCTGCTTTACCTTCAATAATCGCTTCAGCCATCTCTTTACAGAAAAGGTTGATTGAACGAATCGCATCATCGTTTCCTGGGATTGGGTAGTCAATCATATCTGGATCACAGTTGGTATCAAGGGGAGCAACCACTTTCATACCCATTCTTTTTGCCTCTTTTACTGCGATGTGTTCTTTTACAGCATCTACCACAAACATCATCTCTGGAAGTTTTTTCATGTATCTAAAACCTTCTAGGTATGAAGAGAGTTTTTCTTTCTTTCTTAAAAGCATCAATGCCTCTTTTTTAGTCAACATATCAAGTTGACCATTCTCTTCCATCTGTTCGATGATTTCAAGTTTTCTGATAGATTTTTTCATGGTTGGGTAATTTGTTAACATTCCACCTAACCATCTTGTAGCAACATAAGGCATACCACATCTCTCTGCATGCTCTTTAACTGCTTGACGTGCTTGTTTTTTAGTACCTACAAAAAGTACAGTTTGCCCTTCAGCCGCTGCATCTCTTACTACATTGTAAGTGTACTTGAAGTATCTAAGTGTTTTTTGAAGGTCAATAATATAGATGTTTTTTCTTGCACCGAAAATGAATTTCTTCATTTTTGGATTCCATCTTCTTGTTTGGTGTCCGAAGTGTACCCCACACTCCAATAGGTCTTTCATTGTTACCATAAGTTTCTCCTTGGTATATCGTTAATAGAATATTTAATCGTTAAATACTCAGTTAAAAGCATAGCTTCATCACTAGGTTTAATCCGCTGTAGTCCTCAATGTTTGCTTTACAATAAAGCCACACAACCGTGCAAGGAATAACTACATGTGTATTTTCCATTACCCTAAATAAGAATAAGGAACGCGATTATACCCAAATGTTTTTTAAGATTTTATAAATTAAGCCTGTAACGCTTTAAGTTTCTCTTTTACCTCATCTACATGCCCTTTGACACGTACTTTGTCCCACATAGCGGCTATTTTGCCCTCAGGGCTTATGATAAATGTAGAGCGTACCACTCCCATATATTCACGTCCGTAGTTCTTTTTGAGCTGCCAGACACCAAAAGCTTTGCAAAGCTCTTTCTCTTCATCTGAAAGCAGTGTAATTTTAAGCTCTTTTTTCTCTATAAAATTTCTATGTTTTTTAGGAGAGTCTGGACTTACGCCTAACACAATCGCATCTAAATTTTCAAAATCAGGCAGTGCTGCAGTAAAGTCACATGCCTCCATGGTACACCCAGGAGTATTGTCTTTAGGGTAAAAATAGAGTACTATCCAACGCCCTTTAATATCTCTAAAACATATCTCCTCTTCATCCTGGTTTGGCAAACAAAACTCTGGCACACTATCACCTACTTGCAACATATAAACTCCTCAAATTTTAATTTTTAATTTTTAATTTTTAATTTATTCGGTAGTATATCGTATGAAAAATGAAAAAGAAATATTACTCGCCGATATTGAAAAACTTATAGCCTATGGCAGGGAAGAACCTACCATCAATCCTGCTCTTTTAGAGTATCTCTCGGTAGAAGACCTCATTAGCACCAAAACCAAACTCTTAGAGCGTGTAGGAGAGCTTGGTGAAGAGGATAAAGTGTGGTTAGAGCAGTTTAAAAAATACGAATAAACTCTTCGGCATCTACACACGCTACACCTCTTTTTTTGGCCTCTTTTACCATAAGTCCAGACTCTCGTGTAGAGAGCAGCTCTTTTTGTTCATTGTAGAGCTTTGCGGAGCAGACACCACAACTTGGACTTCTGTCTTTTCCTATAAGCAAATCTATATCTTGATGTTTATCAAAAAAATTATTGGCATATACTACTATTGGTTTAGACACATCCTCTTTTGTTTCGTTAGATATAGCGCTTATACCCTCTTTTGTCCACACCAAATCCATAGTAGGCCGAGGGCTACCAAAAGCAAAATCTTCTGGACAAAAAGCGATAAGTGTATCCTCTTTTAGCATCTGAAGTAGCTCTTCATTTTTATTGTCACTTGCATCGTAGCGACACTTGTTACCCAAAAGACAAGCAGAGATAGCAACTCTTTTCATTGGCAAATAACCACTGATTTTACTTCTGTAAACTCCTCTAATGCCCACCTGGGACCCTCTCTTCCTATACCAGAAAGTTTTGTACCACCATAAGGTTGTATATCAAAACGTAATGTTGGTATATCATTAATGACGACCCCTCCACACTGAGCATCTTCTATAAACTTTTGCGTAAGACTTAAATCATTCGTAAAAATAGAAAACTGCAACCCATAAGGAGAGTCATTCATCTTCTCTATGGCTACTTCATAACTAGGTACTTTTACCAAAGAGACAATAGGAGCAAAGACCTCCTCACAAATAATTTTCATCTCATCAGTTACATCTGCCATCACTGTAGGAGGGAAAATACCCTCTATCTCTTCACCACCAGCAATGACCTTGGCTCCCTCTTTTTGTGCAGATTCTACCCAGTTTTTAGCTCTATTTCTTGACTCCTCATCTATGAGCGGTCCCATAAATGTATCTTCCTCATAAGGCGAACCCACTTTAAGCTTTTGTGTCTCTTTGGCTATACATTTTGCAAATTCATCATAAATCTCTTCATGCACATAGATACGCTGAAGTGAGATACAGACCTGCCCAGAGTTATAAAATGCTCCAAAAGCACAACGTGCTGTTGCAACTTGCAAATTGGCACTCTTGTCTATGTAGGTTGCAGCATTCCCTCCAAGCTCTAGGCTTACTTTTTTGATGCCTGCTTGCTTAGTAATAATATTTCCTACAGGTACAGACCCTGTAAACGAGATGACTCTAGGAATATCACTTTTTACCAGAGTAGAGCCTACTTCTGCATCTCCATATACCACAGAAAGTGCATCTTTTACTGCATACTCAGACTCTACAAAGAGCTTGGCAAACATATATGCTACCATCGGTGCTTCAGGGGTTGGTTTAAGTACTACTGCATTTCCTGCACCCAAAGCCGGAGCAATTTTATGTGCTACAAGATTAAGAGGAAAGTTAAACGGTGTAATACACGCTACCACTCCCACAGGCTCACGCCTAAAGTACGCCAATGTCTTTTTACCACTTGGCATAATATCTGTAGGTATGGTCTGTCCATGCAAATTGGCAAGCTCCATGGCTGTAATCTTTATGGTCTCCACACAACGCTCCACCTCTATACGAGAAAAAGCGATAGGTTTTGCTACCTCTTTTGCCAACATAAGAGCAAACGCTTCTTTTTGGGCATCCAATTTTCCTGCCACATCTTCTAACCATAATATACGCTGAGAAAGTGAAGAGTTAGCTGCTGTTTTTGTTGCATTTTTTGCTATTTCTAATGCTTTTATAGTATCTTGTGTATCACACACAGGTGCTAAACTCACCATACTGTCATCAAAAGGACTTTTACGTTCTTGTTGTTGCGTTTTATTCTCTTCAATAGATCCAAAAAAGATTTTAGCTTGAGCGATAGTTGACATACATGGTCCTTGTGTAAAATTGTTTGATTATAGCAAAGATAGATTATATATTTAAAGTAAAATAGATTCTTAGTAATTAAAAAAGTTAAAATTTGTTAAATTGATATATTTTTATTTTTTGGAAGAACAAGAAGCACTATCACAATAACTCTTTTTAAGCACAAACTTAAAGATAATATCTTTGGTTATCAGAGCCAAACAATACACCCATAGAATATCCATGATAATATTGGGTTTGTAGTCAAGTCCATAAAGAAGAATTGGCCAGCCTATAATGATGAAGTATTTTACATAGTAAAAAAAGAGAATGCCTACACCATAGATCTCTTTTAAAAACTGAGGCATATTATACTTGTGCCTCGAAGTTTGGTGTGCCATCTGGCATAGTTGCTTCACTATTTCTTTTAGCCTCCTGCTCGGCTTCATAGGCATTCATCTGCATACGCACTTCATTGATCTGCTCTGGAGTAACACCATCATCACTTGACCACATCACCTCTACATCTGCACCATACTCTTTTCCCATCTCCTCTATTTTATCTGCATATTCATACACATCCATACAAAAAACAGGTTCCTCCTCAGGCTTTTGGGTATCTGTAAGTTCTATAAACCATCTTCCCAGTGGACTTGTTTTAATGACTGATTCTATGACTACCATATTTTAGTGTCCTCCATGAAAATCTTTATGTTTTAAATCTCCATTGTAGACTACATTCCTCACATCAATATCTGTCTCATTGAGCACTGCTGGAACTGGGTCTTCTGCCTCAAGTTTTTTAATCTCTTCATCAAGTTGATCCTCTTGATAGGTCATCATCATATCTGCTGTTATTACATGCGGAAGTTGTTGAATCTTAACGAGTTTTTTAATCTCTTCTTCTACATCTTTTCCTTCTATAGTAACAATAATTTTACCCTTTTCTTTATCATGCAGATGATAGTCTGTAAAATCTTCTTCTTTAAAATAACTTACCAAATCATCTACATGCTTTGGTAGTGCTTGTACTACTATGCTTGATATATTCATATCTTCTCCTATTTTTTTAAATTCCACACCATAATTGTATTGTCATCACTTGCTGAAAAAAGTCTATTTTCATCTTGGAAGATTATGACATTAAGTGTACTCTTTTGCCCTTTAAGTAACGCTATTTTTGATTTGGTTGAAGTATTATATATAGAGATATTGTTCTTTTCATCCATTGCAAATGCTACTTTAGATGCACTGGGGCTTAATGCTGTTGCATAGATAAGAAAATCTCCCTTAATGTAGCCACCTTTTGCTGTAGATACATCATATATAGATGCTCTTTGATCTTGACCTGCACCAGAGACTATACCACTCTTGAAATCTACCTTATAGACATTATCTAGATTCTGCCCTTTTAACTCTTTTATAAGCTTACCTGTTTTTACATCTACTACACTCAAGACACCACTTTCACAAGCAAAAACTGCTTGAGTTTTATCTTCATTTAACATAAAGTCAGAGAACTTAGATTCACTCAACTGCACTCTAAATATCTCTTTTTTTGTTGCTATATCAAATAGACTTACTTCATTACTCAAGTAACCAAATATTATATGATTCTCGTCTATAAAACGAGCTTTTATAATAGCTTTTTTATCTTTAGCAGAGAGTAGTTGAGTTAAATTGTCATCATAAATATAGAGATTTGAGTATCCACCTTTTCCACTATCACTTAAAAGAAGATATTTGCCATTTACAGTATCTGTACTCATAACGCGGGCTGGCATAACATCACCCATAAAATCTTTTACATCGGGAATATTAATCTCTTTAATCTTCTCTTTTTTTACAATATCATACACTTCAATATGCCCCATGTCTGTAGCAATTACCAAGTTATTGCCATCCAAGACCATATCTTTGGCTGTACCGTTTATCTCTATACTATCTACAGGAGTAAACTCTGATGTTGCAAAGAGAGATAGGCTCAATAGGAGATATAAAATAACCTTTTTCATTAGACTATCTCTTCAACCAAATCAAGCACTAGAGAAGTAATCTCTTCACCGCCAAGAGAAGATTTGACACCATATAGATCTCTCTCTGATACCAAGAAGTGTTCAAATACATCTTTATCATGTAGTTTAACTATAAACTCTTCCATCTTTGCTTCACCTAATGCCTGCTGAACCGGCTCAGCTATGTAAATAACATAATTATACTCCTCAAAATCAAACTCATACTCTTCTGAGTCAAAGTCTTCATAGTTCTCATCTACATTTAGCAGATGTCTTAACTCTACCTCTTTATCTTCAAGTTTTTCAAACAGTTTTGGATATTTTGCTTCTAAATTCATACTTTCTCTTCCTCGTTCTTTAATTCAAGTACTTCATAATTGATCGCCTGTGTAGGACAACGTGAGATACAAAATCCGCATGCAGTACACTTTTCATTATCTATCACAGGATTGAACATCCCATTAAACAAAATGGCATCATCAATACACGGCTCTTTACAGGCATAACAGATAACACCATCATGTGCCACACAAGCTTGCGTAGAAATACGAAAGATGGCATTGATCCAGGTAGATGTATCTTCATTCTCTAAAGAGAGTACACCTACTTCACATACTTTAGCACATTCATCACAAAAAGTACATCCATTTTGCTTAAAGCTAAGAGCAGGCGTACCGTCATCAGCTATAAAAATGATCTTTTCATCACAGGAAGTTACACAAGCCTTACCCTTACAGCTTGGACACTCGCTCTGAAAAAAAGATTCACTTTTTCCATAAGGTGGTCGTACCAAAAGAGGAGATTCCTCTTTGGTTTGACGCAGTGATTTGGTAAAAGACCTAAAAAAATCTCTTCTGTCCGTCACTATTGTACACCGTCATCCATCATGTTGATAAGGTTTGAATGTGCTTTAAACTTGCCTGTTAGTCCATCTGGTTTAAATGTATTTCCTACAGCTGTTTCAACATTTGCTTGTGGCGCATGACACTGAGAACAGTTAAATCTACCTTGGTAGAGGTGATTTAGTTTTTTAGCTTTTGCTAGTTTAATATCACCTACGTTACCCATATCACCTTTTTGAATACCAACTTTTTTACCCTCTTTAACTAACTCACCATCTTTTAGAACAGTTGTTGGTCTATAGTCGGTAAAGTGAGATGGAGGAATTGGAGTTGCCCCTACACCCTTAGCAACATCTGGCATGTGACAACCTAGACACTGGTTATTGTCTTTTGTAATAGGAAGAAGCCCTTCAACTGAGTGAGGAATCATTGGAGGAGCATTTACATAAGCTCTCTCAAATTTAGGTGCAGCAC
>JALVXW010000150.1 GCA_027038155.1 Sulfurovum sp. | reverse complement strand
TAGATGAGCCTATAAAAGGGGTTAAAAAGATAGCCGTACCTGCAAAGATATATCTAAACAATACAAACCTGCTCTATGCCTATTGTCAGAGTGCTAAAATAGGAACCATACGAGAGACCTTCTTTGCTAATCAAGTCTCACAAAAAAGCCAACTCCACATCTCTAAAGAGGGAGACTTTACGATAGACAAAAAGTATAAGGTTGAGATAGGTGGAAAAAATAAAAGTTTCAAACAGATAAAAGATGTAGAAAACTCCTATGTAGTATCTGATGAAATAGAGAGTGGCTCTGGAGCTAAAATCCCTCTTTGGATGTTTGGGTTTTTGTATTGATGTTGGGTGTTGTGAATTATTTTAGAGGGAATGTTTCTTTGCAGTTGATGGTGGAGAGGGTGGTTGTTTTATAGTGTAAATATATGAATGTGTTTACAATGTTGGTTTTTATCTCTATACTACTTTAACTTTATCCTCTTATTTACCACATCATACTCATAATTCAAAATAGTACCTCCAAGTATCAAAGCAATAGCCTCATCTAGCACATCAAAAGGTACTACAAACCACTCTCTAGGCGTTATCCTCTGACCTTTATCGTTAAATAAATCTACATTCAAACAAGCAATAGCAAAAAATCTATGTAACAAACTTTCAAGCTTATTGGCATTAATATTGTTGCATTTGTATGTAGCAACAAGATGTACATCTGCATATAGATATGTTGCTTCATTCTTAGCATTTTTAATACGCTCTTCCACAGGAGTAGAGGAAAATCCTATTTTATACAAATCTTTTATACTTTTTATCTCTTCATTGTCTGATTTAGATTTAAGTACATAAACCCAACCTGTTTGAATATCTTCTTCTTTAACACTATCTGCACTTACAAATAAATCTGGAGTAGTTAGTTCTTTTGGTTCGGTAATTCTTTTACCGTTACTATATAATGACTTACCTAGTGACCTGTAGAGCATATTGCTTAGTGTTGCGTTTTCAAAAATGATGCGTGTACGACCGTCTTTTCTTCTACGTGTATTTTTGCCTAATTTAACACTATTTTCTCTCTCGTTTTCTACCTCTTCCAAATATAAAAGAACCCCATCAAGCAAGTAAAAACGACCTGCTTTTAAGTGTTTTTCTACATCTTTGAACTCTGCAATTTTTCTTATACCTTCTTTTAATTCTCGATGCACTTTATGGAACATAGCTTCGTATGGTTCAAATTCTTCCTCTTTTATAGGTGCTCGTTTAGCTACAAAGTCTGTATTTGCTCTATCTTGAGGTTTAGGAGTATGGTTAAATTTAAAAATCTCCAACTCACTGTCTGTTTCCAAAAGTCCTAAATCATCATCATTGAAAATATCATCAATAGTTGGTTTATCTAGTTCTACATACCCCAACAAATCATGTCTATCAAACGGTTTTAAAATTTTCTTACTTGCTTCATCTTCTTTAAAATTTTTCAATCTTGCCAATAGACTATATTCTGACATACTGGATGCCGCTGGCTCTCTGCCATTTTTATCTATGAACACATTAATCTCTTCAAAAGAATCAATAAGCCTGTCTTCTTCGGATTTTACATTTGAAGTTTTAGGTTTTATATCCAATAACCCAAAATCGTCATCATTAAAAATATCATCTAAAGTTTTTTTACTCATTTAGCATCTTCTTTCTTTTTTGTTCACGCAAAAAGACAAGTGCCTCTGCCATTCGTTTCTCTTTATTGTCAAAAGACTGTAAATTAGGCTGTGAGCCTGTACTGGCTACCCACTCTTTTATTTTCGGCCACAAAATGATGGCTTCTTCTTCAGTCATCTCTATTTTTGTTGCTTGTATATGGTCATCTATAAGTTTTAGTACCTGTGTAGTCACTGATTTTGACAATATTTCAAATGCTTTTTGAAACGGATTGACTTGGTCTATCAAATCTATATGAATATCGTCTATATTCACAAAACTTCCTGCCATTCTAATAAACTTTTTATCGCCTTGTTCTTCTATGGTACCATTTTTTATGACAGAATCAACTACAACATGCTGTCTTACTGCCTCTACATCATCCTCATCTAAGTCAGGGTATGTTTCTCGTATGATCTTAGGTATCAAGACAGTATTAATCGTTTCAGCTTCAAGATTTCCTGGCATGGCTTTAAGCATTTGGTCATCTTGTAGTATTTTTGCTTTAAGGTCATTCAGGTCTGATTCTATAATATCCTTTGCTCTTTGAGATGTCGGGAGCTTAAAGCCTTTAATTTCTATGGTCTCGCCATCTTCTCCATCATCATCTTTATCATTACTATCTAAGCCTTTAGGTTTAAATTTAAAATTAGGTGCCAATACTTGCTCCATCAACAAAGAGGCTGTGATTGCTTTGAGCATATTATTGACAGAGAGTTTTACATCATCATTTTCTGCATCAGGTTGAGCTATAAGGTTTGTAAATTGTGCATGGGTTTTATTATCACTATCTCTTGTAGCTCTTCCTATGATTTGTATGATTTCAGTTAGAGAGCCTCTATATCCTATAGTAAGTGCATGCTCACAGTAGGGCCAGTCAAAGCCCTCTTTAGCCATACCTAAAGCAATAATAATATCTATATCATCTACAGAGTTTACACCTCTTAAATAATTTGAGATTTTATCTCTAGACTTTGGGTCATCATTTACCAAATCTGCAACTTTTAGTATATTCCCTGTCTTTTGACTTTTAACATATA
>JALVXW010000149.1:1408-2722 GCA_027038155.1 Sulfurovum sp. | reverse complement strand
ATAGAGCATCGTGCCTCCAGAGATAATCGTAGCCCACATAGCAGGGACACCTATATATTTAAAGAGTTTATACTCCTGTATCTTTACAATATCTGTAAACGCTTCTATGGCAGCATTTTCTCTATGGTAGATAAATAACCTCGGCAGATAAAACAACATCGCCATCCAACTAATAAAACTCATCACATGAAATGCCAAAATCCACGTATAATATGCCATAGACTACTCCACTATTTTAAAATCTTTTTTACTGTAGATTACCAACTGTAATTGTTTATAATACCCTAGATGGGCATAGGCTATCTTTAGCTTGGCACCATTTGGTGGCGTAAGAGCTCTTTTTTTAAAGTAAATGGGTAAGACTATCCCATGGCTATAGAATTTTCTATGACGATAGGTGCCCTCAATATTAGCTACTACTTCATTTTGTTTGGCATATTTTGTCAACACTTTTTCAAAGGGTATATAGTATGTTTGAGGATTACCGTCTGGATAGGTTTTTAAGACATACGCCGTTGTAATCTCTTTGAGTCCATGATAGTTTTTGATGCTCTCTACTCGCAAATCATACCGTCCGCCCTCATGCAATCCATGCGCACACCCAAAAAGATAGACCCCTCTACCCCCAACACTCTGCTTGATAACAGCACTGTTTCCACGCTTTAGCACCACTGTCACATTTTTCAGTAAACAGGGACTATCTAGGGTATCTATGGTGTAGAGGTAGGCTATGGATTGCTCTTTCATGATATTTGTACTTTTAGTCTGTTTTTGGGCTTTATAAGGTACAGTATCAAAATAGGCAAACAGAGGGAGATGGTCAGAATAGCCTTTGGCTTTATGTTTGCCATGCTTATATCGCCATCTATTGATGTAGCCTCGCTTGGTAAAAAGATACCCTGCCTTAAAGACCCCAAAAGAGTTATTGACATAATCTATCCCTTTGGCATCAAACATCTTTTGTGGCAGCACTATCTGGTCTGGCGTGCTGAGCTTGCCATAAAACTTTTGACTCCAGCGTTGCTCTACGGGTAACTCTTTCCATAAGGTATAGTGCCTTAAGCCTTTGGCATGCAGTATCTCAAACTCCTCTGTTTGGGTCTGTAAAATAGTTGAAAAACCTGTTTTACCATGGGTATCATCAAGCTTCTCTTCAAGTGTCAAATAGGCATTATAATCCGAGTTAAAATCACCCAACAAGATATACTCTCTCTTTGGTGAGAGCCTGGCCAAACGTGCCCGAAGTGCTTTGGCATAGGCGATACGTTTACTCTCGTAACCTTTATAGGCTTTGGATTTCCAATGATTGACAAA
>JALVXW010000149.1:0-1308 GCA_027038155.1 Sulfurovum sp. | reverse complement strand
ATTATCCAAACATCTTCCCAAGCATATCCATAGCACCTTTGGCACCACCTACTTGTGCGAGCATATCATCTAGCATACCACCTTCACCAGATGTTGCCTGGTCTATGACTTGTGGGAGGGCATCTGCCAGGGCACCTTTGGCACTCTCTTCTGAGAGTCCCAGGCTTGAAGCAAACTCAGAGATTTTGTCTGAGCCCAAAAGGTCTGTAATCTGATCTGGAGAGATAGCGGCATTTTCGCCATTACCCAACCATGAACCTACAATATCACCCAGACCATTACTCGCCAAACCACCTACCAAAGAAGAGAGATCTAGTCCCCCTTCACTGTTACCAAGAAGTCCACCAAGTGCACCTGCAATATCACCTATATCCAATCCTGTTGTTGCATCATCACTATTGCCTTGAATAAGTGAACCACCTACTTTTAATAAATCCATTAAATCCATATTCTTTTCCTTATATTAAGATAGCTAAGTATAGCAAAAAAGTTTTATAAAAGCTTAATAAATTCTTCTCTTAATTCAATTTTCTCTGTTTCTATAAGCTTTGTGAGTGTACGTTTGAAGTTTTTTTTACTCATGTTAAACACTTTTTTAATCTCATCTGCATCACTTTTGTATGTCAATGGCAAAACACCATTTGCCTCTTTTAGAAGCCGCAAAATTGTACCTTGGGCTTCATCTATACTCACTTTTTTGCCTATGGGCTGCAAAGAGACATCAAGTTTGAAATCTTTACGAACATTTTTTATATAGACTTTTTTCTTATCACCTATGCGTATATCTTCAAAAATCTCATTGTTAAAAAGCATCCCTTCATACTGGTTATCGACCACCACCTTATACCCTAGTGGTGTTTTTGCCAGTACAATTGCTTCAAGCACTCTATTTTGATGCAAACCTTTCATGTTGCGATTAAAGTACTTCCCTATCTTCTGTGTACCAAAAAGCCTACCTGTCTGTTCATCCAAACAGACACGCAAAAGGTACTTTTTGCCAATGGTAAAATGCTCTTTTTGTTGAGAGAGAGGCACAAACAAATCTTTGGGCAGTCCCCAATTGACAAAGGCACCATACTGTTTATAGTCCACCACCGTAAAATACCCATACTCTCCTAACTTTGCATAAGGCATTTTGGTTGTAGCCACAGGTCTGTCTTCACTGTCGGTATAGACAAAAACATCCAAAAGTGACCCCATAGGCATCTCATCTTCCATCACATAGACATTGGGCAAAAGCACTTCACTCTCATCTTTGGCTTCAAGAAAATAGCCATAGTCTGTATCTCTTGTCACCTCTAGTGTGTT
>JALVXW010000148.1 GCA_027038155.1 Sulfurovum sp. | reverse complement strand
GTTTTAAGGGGGTTGGCATGGGGGGGTTCCTTTTGTTATTGTATTCTAATAGTATAACAAAAGAGCAGTTAAACCCAAATTATATAATTTGGGTTTAACATATAGGTTTTGGTATGCTAATCCTGCGATTTCGATGCTTTAGCAGTATTGCCATACGCTCCGATATTTGCTCTTCCTCCGTTGGGCGTTGGCTCTTTTGAGTAATCCGAAGAAGGCTTGCCAGCGTCAATAGCTGGACTGGTTACTGCATCTGTAACCCATGCATTCCTATTCCAACGTCCATATTCAGATTTAAGATGCAAATCCAAGTCCGTTTCAGGATCTAGGCCAGCCAATGGAGCCGAAATCTCTTTGCGGAAATCTCCATTCCCCATCTCCAGGTAAAAAGCGTTTCCATTTTTAAGGTATAGCCAAATAAATGCATTGCCACCTTGTGCCCCTTTGTTGAAAATCGTTTGATAGGTATTGTCTGAGGGATTTTCTTTGTCTATATAAACCCAAGTTGAAATCGTTAATGCTTTTTTAGGCGATAGCGTATTTGAGAATCTTGTACAGTTAAATCCACCCGCAAACTCTCCTGAAGCCAAACCCTGTTTGGCATCTGATGAGAAGGATGCATTGCCATCTGTAGCATCTTCACTGTTAACATAAGCATCGTTGTCACCATCAAAATCACCAAAGCTATCTTTCCAGTTGTTCTCCATTTTCCAATAGGCTAATAGTTTGTCGGTTAAGCTGCTGTTGCTAAGATCAATCTCTTTGCCTTTGCCATTGTTCCATAACGCTTTTATCTCATTACTACTTAGTGCCCTCTCCCAGATAGCCATATCGTCTAACTTACCTTTGAATTGGTGGTAATCAAGCCCCAGATACGTTCCGATGCTTGGATAGTAGCTGTCTTCTGCAATCTCACCAAAGCCTTCGAACTTCTGGTTTGTTGCCTCCTTGCCATTGACATATATTTTAAATCTCTCTGTTGCACTATCGTAAGTCGCAACAAGATACATCCAGCCCTCTCCTGCTTTGGTATGTACATAAAGTGGGTCGGCATGAATATCTGAAGAGGAGGAGGCATCACTATAATCCCCTTCACCGTTATTGTATATGTCATTGTTTTGGGAAACAAACGTATGTTTGTCGCTCTCAAGATTATTGAGCCCATAGCCAACACTGTTGCTTATAATGTTGTTGCGTACAATCGTTTGGTATCCTGTTTCGGTACCTTTTCCCATTTCAAACACAATACCGTCTTTTTGGCTACTGTCAATGGTGTTGAACTCTATGAGTGTCTTGTCGGCTCCATGAATATGAATGCCTCCATTGAGATAATGGTCGCCGCCGGCAGTGTTGTCAAATGCTTGAAATATTCGGTTGTGGTGAATATGCACATTCTCTAAGAGGTTTTTGGTTTTTCCGCCCTCCAGAACGATACCCCCAGCTTTGCCATATATAAAGTTGTCATATATCTCTGCTGAACCAACCGCAACTTCACTATTGCTGATATCTATTCCTGCATAGCCAGATGGTGTATGTGTGAGGCTATTTCCTATGGTGTTTCCATGAATGGAAATATGATCACATTGACCAAGTCTGATGCCATCATTGGTTCGCGTATGATAGATTTTGTTGTTGTATATTTCTATCTCGCTTCCATAACCAAGATAGAACCCATCATGCCCTGAGTTTTCCATCAAATTGTTATAAAACTTCACCCTCTTATATCCATCAGGTTTTGTGCCCATAAGTCGGATAATATCGCCACGACTATCGTGCAGATGCATATCATGTATAGTAAGGTCTGAGGCACTATAGAAGATCATCAATATATGATACCACTTTCCAGTTTGTGTATCCTGCGTACCCGCAGTCAGTTCAAAACCACCAATCTCGACATTCGATAGCACGTCATTGGCGGTTCCATATATTTGATCACCCAATGACCCCTCATGGGCTCCCCCTTCCCAATGTTCACCCCCTTTTTGGGCTATCAATGGTTTGTTTCCGGGCCAATCGGTATGGTCTTTTAACTGAACTTTTACATTTGAATCTCCAATCAGTCTTGTGTTGCTAGAGATAATAATTGGCTCATCTATAATACAGGTCATGGGACCCTTGAGATAAACGGTTGTCAATGTACTATCTGAAGCTACCCTGTCAAGAGCGGCATTGATGGCGACTTGATCATGTGTACTGCCATCATTTTTGCAATCCTCTGAGGTGATATAGACAGTACTTTCGCTATCCTCTCCACTGTTTACTGTTACAATAACCGTATCTGTATCTATAGCACCGTCGTTATCCGTTACTGTGAGGGTAATAATATGTGTCCCTACGCTAAAATTACTCTTTGAGAAGCTTTGATGTGTACTAAGTGTTGTTGAGCCTTCTTCCCACAAATAAGAAACAATACTTCCATCTCTGTCAGAGCTGGCATTGGCACTGAGTGTAACGGTGGCACCCTCTGTAACTGTTTGGTCTGCACCCGCATCGGCAGAGGGTGTATAGTTTTGTGGGTTACTGTCATCATTTACGACAACAGTCAAACTGTCACTCCCTATGGCACCATCATTATCTGTCACGATGAGTGTAATAGTATGTATTCCTACTCCAAAATCACTTTTTGAGAAACTTTGGTTGGTGCTGAGTATAGTGGAGCATTCTCTCCATATATATGAAACAATATTACCATCACTGTCGGAACTGGCATTGGCATTTAAAGTTACAGTATC
>JALVXW010000147.1 GCA_027038155.1 Sulfurovum sp. | reverse complement strand
TACGCAAAGACAACTATGTGGTAGTACGAGCCATTAACTATATGCGTAATGGTAAAAAGAAATATATGGATATGGCAAAACTTCACCAACAAAGTGGGGTATGGATTCCGGATGTTTTAACCATGACAACCAAAAAAGGTAAAAGAACAGTACACAAAACAGTTTTAAACTTTAGTCACATAAAGCTCAATAAACCTATACCTGACAGCATGTTTACCACAAGAAGACTGGAAAAAGGACTCTAAAATGTTAGAAAACGGTAGGGTGGGCATTCCTGCCCACCAAAATATATCTTTTCATAATGGTGGGAAAGAATGCCCACCCTACAAAAAAATAATTGTATCTTCCTTATTGTTTGCAAATCTGCTTTATGGTAGTAGTATTGATGCGGATTTAATGGCATTTGATGACACTCCAACTACTCAAACAGCTGACACTCCAGAGAGTATGGATGATAGTAATACAGAAATAGAAGAGAAATCAACGCTTATTGAAGGCTTAACAGGAAAATTTACTGAGCAGGTAGCTTACTCCTATAGTGGGAAAACACCGCACAACAACTTTACCTCACTAAAGAGCTCTTTATTTTTAGACTATGAGCATAAATTTGAGAATGGTTGGCGTATTAAGAGCAATGCCAAATGGTATTATGATGCAATCTACGATTTACGTGATGTCCATTACAGTAACGATGAACTCAAAGCACAACGCCATGAAACAGAGCTGTTTGATGCCTATGTAGAGGGTAGTTTGACAGAGAATCTCGATATCAAAGCTGGACGACAAGTAGTGGTCTGGGGACGCTCCGATACGATACGTATCACCGATGTGCTTAATCCACTGGACAACCGTCGTCCCAGTATGGTGGATATAGAGGATTTACGTCTGCCTGTGGGGATGGTAAAGGCAGATTATTTTCTGGGTGACTGGCGTGTGACCCCTATAGCCATAGTAGAACAGCGTTTCTCTAAAAATCCCGCCTTTGGTTCAGCCTTTAATCCTATGTCTGACCCACACCTAAAAGAAGCATCTCCAACAGATGTGACCTATGCACTCTCTATAGGTGGTGAGTTCTCTGGCTGGGATGTCAACTTTTATGGGGCTCATCTCTACGATGATGGAGGATATATTAAGTTTGGAGCCCAGCCTCTACTCAAACATGAAAAAGTAGATATGTTAGGTATCGCACTCAATCTACTCTCTGGTGCCTGGCTCTTTAAGACAGAGTTAGCCTATTTTGATAGGCTTAAATATACCAGCACACAAGAAAAAGCGTTTAGCCGTACAGATGCACTTTTGGGAGTAGAGTATAAGGGTATAGCAGATACCATGATAAGCTATGATTTTTCAATACGTCATCTCAACAGCTACGACAAGAGACTCTTGCATGAATTTAATCCTTTAGAAAAAAACACCTATCAACATGCATTTCGTGTGACTTCAGATTTTATGAATGCAACACTACATGCGAACTATCTTATCTCTCTTTATGGCTCAAAGCTAGAAAGAGGTGGTTTTCAAAGAGCATGGGTAAAATATGATATTGACGATGCCGTTAGTATGAATGTGGGTGCAGTAGATTATATTGGTGGCTCAAAGCTTTTTGATACAGTAAAAAACAACGACATGGTCTTTGCAGATATCTCTTATAGTTTTTAATAGATATTTAAGAAGAATAAGATAAAATTTCCTTGTAAATAAAAATTATTATTTAAAAAGGATTTAAATATGTTAGTAACGAAAAAAGCTCCAGATTTTACAGCAACCGCTGTACTTGCAGATGGTCAAATTGTTGAAGATTTTAATCTTATGGAAAATCTTGGAGAAAAAGGTGCCGTACTTTTCTTCTATCCACTTGACTTTACTTTTGTCTGTCCTTCGGAGATTATTGCATTTTCACACAGAGCAAAAGAGTTTACCGACAGAGGTATCAATGTCATTGGTGTCTCTGTAGATAGCCAATTCTCACACTTTGCATGGAGAGAAACACCCGTAGAAAAAGGTGGTATCGGACGTATCAACTTCCCATTGGTAGCTGACCTTTCTAAACAAATTTCCAGAGACTACGATGTACTTCTTGATGAAGCAGTAGCCCTTAGAGGTTCATTCCTTATCGATGCTGACGGAACAATCAGACATGCTGTAATTAATGATCTTCCACTAGGTAGAAATATTGATGAGATGTTAAGAATGGTAGATGCTATGCTATTTACCAATGAGCATGGCGAAGTGTGTCCTGCTGGTTGGGCCAAAGGAGCAGAAGGTATGAAAGCCGATACAGAAGGTGTCGCTGAGTATCTTGCAAAACACGCTGAAGAACTGTAATATTTATCTCTCAGGTAAAAATTTACTTGAGAGATACTTTAGGATTATCGTGACAGATTATATAGTATTACTAAAAAAATATGGACTCAAAGCAACATTTCAACGTATGCAGATATTGGAAAATATAGAGAAATATGGGCATCTCTCTGTAGATGATATCTATGCCAAAGTAAGTAAAACATACCCCTCTATATCTTTAGCTACAGTCTATAAAAATATTATTTTAATGGTAGAAAACAGTGTTTTGGTTGAGGTACCCATATCAGGTAAAAAATTAAAATATGAGCTCAATAAAGAGGAGCATATACATCTTGTTTGTACCTCATGCGGAGAAGTAGAAGATAGACCCCTCATAGAGGAGACACATAGACTCCTAAACAGACTCTCTCAAAATGAAAATTTTCATCTAA
>JALVXW010000146.1 GCA_027038155.1 Sulfurovum sp. | reverse complement strand
ACCCTACTCTTGATGCAGTTAGAGCCTCTTTGGACTTGGGTGTAGAGTGGATAGAGTTTCATACAGGAAAATATGCCAACATCTATGCGATGCTCTACGCTAACCTCGCCAAAACACACCATAGCATACCAGAGTTAGAACTCTCACGTACAACACTCAAACAGATGCTCAAAGATGAACTCTGTAATTTACGGCTACTAAGCTGTGATGCCATGGAGTTTGGACTAAGCGTTGCAGCAGGACATGGACTAAATATGCAAAATGTAGGTGATATTGTAGAGATTGAGACAATTGAAGAGCTTAATATTGGGCAGAGTATTATTGCTCGTTCTGTCTATGTAGGGCTGGAACAGGCGATACTTGATATGAAAGCAAAATTAATACGTTAATGTAGGGTGCGTTTCCTAACGCACCACATCATAAAATTTGTATATTGAATAAAAGGTGCGGTGGCAACCGCACCCTACGAGGAAAACATGAAAAAAAAAATAGCTATTTCGATTGGTGATTTAAACGGTATTGGCATACAACTAGCCTTAGAAAACCATGATACAGTTTCACAAATAGTCACCCCTTTGTACTGCATAGATAAAGAGATGCTAAAACAAGCTGCTAACAAACTAAAACTTACTATCCCAAATAATTTTCAAACTATCGAAAACATCGCTCCCTGTTTTGAAATAGATGCAGGTAAGATAAGTAAAGAGAGTGGTGCGTATGCCTATGCCTCTTTTGTCAAAGCAGTAGAATTGGCAAAAACCAAAGAGGTGGATGCGGTATGCACCCTGCCTATTCACAAAAAAGCATGGGAGAGAGCAGGTGTACACTACAAAGGTCATACCGATGCCCTGCGTGACTTTTTTGATGCTGAAGCTATTATGATGTTAGGGTGCAGCAAGATGTATGTAGCACTCTTTACAGAACATCTACCACTCAAAGAAGTAGCCAAAAGCATCAACGAAAAAGACTTAACACGCTTTTTGGTTGATTTTTACCATACTGCCAAACCCACTTCAACCGTGGCTGTGTTGGGGCTAAACCCTCATGCAGGAGATGATGGGGTACTTGGAGATGAAGAGAAAATCATACAAAAAGCCATAGACAACGCAACCACTATTCTAAAAAAAGAGACACCATCACTATTCACTATTCACTATTCACTATTCACTGCACCCATGGTACCTGATGTAGCTTTTACCCCTCATATACGTAAAAACTATACACACTATGTAGCCATGTACCATGACCAAGGGTTAGCACCACTTAAGGCACTCTACTTTGATGAGGGGATTAATGTTTCACTCAATCTACCTATTTTAAGAACCTCGGTAGATCATGGTACGGCGTTTGATATTGCCTATCAAGGGGCAAAACTCAATCACTTAAGTTACATCAATGCCATACAATATATTGAGGATACTTTATGAAAAATCGTTTTATCGTTACTATTTCAGATATCCACGGCTCCAAACAGTACTCTGTGCATGAGATAATCAAAAAAATTATCTTTTTTGCTATTTTGACCTTTGTGCTTATCGGTGTGGGAACCTTTTTTTATATTCAATTTCTCAATAGCAAGGTAGATAGCTTACATCAAAAGAGTATCTCCTACAAACAAAAAATGCTTCATCTAAAAGAGGTGAGCAAAAGACTCAAAGAGGAAAATAGGCAACTTAATGTCTCGAAACAACAACTTGCTACACTCATTGATAAAAACAGTGAGAAGCTTAGCTCCATGAAGTCGCACCTACGAGAAGTAGAAGAGATTATAGGCATAGGACCGGACATGAATGCAAGTTTTGCTCAGCGTGTACAACAGGCAAAAGCACATGAAGAGGAGACTAAAAAGAAGATTATACAAAGTGTCCAAAAAGAGGTCAAACAAGAAAAGATATCTGCCATACAAAAAGCATTACTCCTTAACAGTATTCCCAATGGAAAACCATTGGACTATAGACGTATAGCAAGCCCTTTTGGCTACAGAATTCATCCTGTGACACACAAAAACACCTTTCATGCAGGACTTGACCTCCCTGCAAAATATGGCACACCCATCTATGCACCTGCAAGTGGCGTAGTGGTCTATGCAGACAAAAAAGGAGCCTATGGTAACTTTATACTCATTGCACATTCGTATGGATTTAAAACTGCCTATGGGCATCTTAGTAAATTTGCAGTCAAAAGCGGTGATTATGTAAGTAAAGGTCAAAAAATAGCCTATGTGGGCAGCACAGGAAGAAGTACAGGACCACATCTGCATTATGAAATAAGATATTTAACAAAATGGGTAGACCCAAAACCATTTATGTTTTGGAATTTAGACAATATTAACGATATAACCGATAAAATAGACACCGTAAATTGGAAAAGTATTTTACAACAGACCCAAAAAATCATTACACTTTCAACAAAGTAACAGAGGAAACCATGGCACTATTTGGCAATAAAAAATCAAAATCAACACACTCAAACAAAATCTCTTCTGCAACAATTATTACTTCATGTATGCAAATTACAGGCAACCTACAAGGGGATGATACACTCCATATTGATGGTACAGTTACAGGAAACATTACTGTAAACAATACACTCGTAGTAGGCAAAAGTGGTAAAGTAGAGGGGAATATAGAGGCAAAAAGTATTATTATCAATGGTGAAGTAAAAGGAGAGATACGCTGTGAACATCTTGAGGTGATGAAAGAGGGAAAAGTCTCCCACTCCATTAAAGCAAAAACCC
>JALVXW010000145.1 GCA_027038155.1 Sulfurovum sp. | reverse complement strand
ATCTCTAGCTTTCCTCTATGCGTTGTTACTCTTTTTTACCTTAGCTAAGGCTAGGGTTGCAAAAGAGTGCCTAGCCTAGAGAAAAGCTAGAGATGTTGTGGGTATCACCTATTTTTAGAGGTTCCCTTTATTGTTGATTGGTGCCATTGGCACGTGCGATAAGGTATTGTCCGTATTGGTTTTTCTTAAGAGGTTGGGCAAGTTCTAGAAGCTTCTCTTTGGAAATATATCCCATTTCATAGGCTATCTCCTCTATGCAGGCAACCTTTAGACCTTGACGATTCTCTATGGTTTGTATAAAGTTAGAGGCCTCTAGAAGGCTCTCGTGTGTCCCTGTATCTAACCATGCGTAGCCTCTGCCCATAAGTTCGACCCTTAGCCTCTCCTCTTCAAGGTAGGCTTGGTTGAGTGTGGTAATTTCAAGCTCTCCTCTATCAGAAGGCTTAACGCATTTGGCTTTTTGAACAACATCATTTGGATAGAAGTAGAGCCCTACCACAGCGTAGTTGCTTGCAGGGTTTGTAGGTTTCTCTTCAATAGAAGTGACTTTTCCTGTCTCATCAAAAGCAGCAACGCCATAACGTTCCGGGTCTTTGACATAGTAGCCAAAAACAGTTGCACTGTTGTGCTCTTTTGCATTGTTCACAGAAGCAGCGAGTAGCTCTGTCATACCATGCCCATAGAAGATATTGTCACCCAGCACCAAACAGACAGCATCATCACCAATAAACGCTTCTCCCAAAATAAAGGCTTGTGCCAATCCGTCTGGACTGGGCTGTACTACATACTCAAAGTGCATACCAATGTCACTACCATCTCCCAAAAGCTCTTTAAATCTAGGCAAATCTGTAGGGGTAGAGATAATCAATACCTCCGTAATGCCAGAGAGCATCAACACAGAGAGTGGGTAGTAAATCATAGGTTTGTCATAAATGGGTGCGAGTTGTTTGGAAATCCCTTTGGTGATAGGGTACAATCTTGTACCTGACCCTCCTGCCAATATAATACCTTTCATCTACTTCTCCTTTTGTTTTTTGTAAAAATAGTCTGTCGCTTCAACGAAGCCATCTACACTCCCACAGTCAAAACGTTTTCCGTTAAACTTATAGGCAATCACTTTTCCTAATTTGGCTTGCTCTTTAAGGGCATCGGTGATTTGTATCTCGCCCCCTTTGCCTGGTTTGGTCTCTTTTAAAATATCAAAAATATCAGGGGTTAAGATATATCGTCCTATAATCGCTAAATTACTGGGTGCTTCTTCTGGATGTGGTTTCTCAACCATGTCATTGATACGGTAGATATTGTTGCTGTTGTCCACCAGATGCCCCGAAATCACCCCATATTTGTGGGTCTCTTCTTTGGGAATCTCCTCTATGGCAACAATGGAGCATTGGTATTTTTCGTAGATTTTTATCATTTGGGCAAGGACACCCTCAGAAGAAGCACTTTTGGTTTGCTTATCATTGGTACAGAGATCATCTGCTAAGATAACAGCAAAGGGCTCATGACCAATAAGTGTCTCTCCTGTCAAGATGGCATGCCCTAAGCCCTTCATCTCTACCTGACGTGTATAAGAGAAGGTACATTGCGAGATAAGTGAACGAATCTCATTGAGTAGAGGCTCTTTGGTGCTGCCTTTGATTTGATGTTCAAGTTCATAACTTATATCAAAGTGATCTTCAATAGCCCGTTTACCACGACCAGTAATAATCGCCATTGTTCTAATATTGGCCTCAAGTGCCTCCTCTACACCATATTGAATCAGTGGTTTTGTTAGTACAGGAAGCATCTCTTTGGGGGTGGCTTTGGTTGCGGGCAGGAAACGCGTACCGTAACCTGCCGCAGGAAAAAGACATTTTTTTATCATTGTTGTCATCACTTTAAAAAATTTAAAATGATTATAGCCAAAAGAGTATTATAGGGGGATTAGAGCTCTTTTAGCTTCTTTTTCAAGATAATCTTTGCCGCTTCAACCCCTGGTTGGTCATAGGTGTTGACATCAATGAGCTCTCCAACCAAGGAGGTAAGAAGTTCATAATAGAAGATAAGAGAGCCTATATTTTTGGCATCTATCTTAGGAAGTATAATGCTATCTACAGGGATATTCTCCTCCTCTTGCAGAGCCTCAATCACAGAGTTGCACTGCATATTGATAAGTTTTGAAAAAGGTAAATGGTTAAGAGCATCTAGCTCTTCCAAATGCGGAAGTGTTATGTCTGGTATAGTGATTTTATCTTGAAAATCATCTATCTGTATAAAGGTGACAGATTTATCTCTGGTGCCTTCCATAATGAGTTGCAAAAAGGAGTGTTGGTCTTTGGGACCAATAAGTCCTATGGGGGTAAGCCCTACATGAAAGGCTGAGTGGCGTTGTTTTTTGCCCAAACTCTCTCCCCAGAGTTGCACATACCATTCACAAAAGTATTTGAGTGATTCAGAGTAGGCAAAAATACAGTTGATATGGTATTGTGCATGATTTTTAGCGTAAAAGAGAGACTTTTTAAGCAAAATATCGTGAAGATAGCCATGCTCAAAAAAACTTTTTTTAATGGTATGTGCCCCATCAAGCAGTGCTTGTATATCTATGCCACACAGTGCCAAAGGCACCAACCCCACAACCGAGAGTACAGAAAAGCGTCCCCCTACATTTTCAGGAAGATGCAGCACTGTTGCCTCTATACTTTGTGCATACTTCTCCAAAGCAGACTCTGGGTCTGTAATAAAGGTATAGGCCAAAGGGTTGGGCTGCAAGGAGTAGA
>JALVXW010000144.1 GCA_027038155.1 Sulfurovum sp. | reverse complement strand
TACTTAAAGTACTGCTTGGCAAGGGTATCTAGCCCCACTTTAGAGCCAGGGTTGGAGAGCCACGCCAATATCATCGTATCGGCATAAGGAATAACAGGCTGTATAGCGTATTGATTCAAGAGCAAAGAGAGGTCAAATTTGAGATTTTGCCCAACAACATGACACTGCATCAGTTTTTTAAGTGCACTAAGGGCATCATCAAGACGCACCTGCTCCTCTACTCCCAAATAGCTATGCCCTATAGGCACATAGTAGGCTTTTTCTCTATCGGTACAAAAAGAGAACCCTACCATTTTGGCTACCTTGGTGTCTAGCCCTGTGGTCTCTGTATCAAATGCTACGATGGTATCTTTGTCTAATGTATCTATCACTGCATCTAGCTTCTCTTTTGTATCTAACGTAATCGCTTCAAAAGTAAGGCTTGGCTTTTTGGGCTCAACATATTCACGTTCACAATCAATATCTTCCATGCCTACCTGTGCTTTTTTGATGGCCTGTTTCATCTCATACTGTTCAAACTCATCCAACAGACAGGAGAGATAGTTTTTATCTTCAAAGACAAAGCTCTCTACATCCATATCTGCAAATACATCGGTACGCATTGTTACCAAATCACGTGACAAAAAGGCTTGTTCTTTACTCTCTAACAGAAGTTTTTGAATACGAGGTGTGCCACAGTTTTCTATATCTTCATAGATAGCTTCTAGGGTATGGTACTGGTTGATGAGCTTTGATGCCCCTACTTTACCTATGCCCTTAACTCCGGGTACATTGTCTGAACTATCACCCAATATGGCTTGAAAATTGATAAAATCTCTAGGGTGCACACCAAACTTATCTATACATGTCTGCTCATTGACCACTGCACGTTTGACAGAGTCATACATCTCTACCTTGCCATCTTCGAGCATCTGATAGAGGTCTTTATCGTGAGAGACAATGCGTACCTTAAGCCCTTTTGCTTTGGCAAACTTTGTCACCGTAGCAATCACATCATCCGCCTCATACCCCTCGCGTGAAAGGTTCGCAAAACCCATCTGTTCTATCCACTCTATGGCAACGGGGAGTTGTTTTTTCAACTCTTCTGGAGCCTCATCACGGTTGGCTTTGTATGCTGGATAAATTTCGTTACGAAAGGTCTTACCTTTGGCATCTAGTGCAAAGACAAGGTAGTCCGTACTGTGGTCTCTTCGCAAAGCGTCCACCAAATTGGCAAACCCAGTAAGCAAACCTGTAGGAAAACCTGCGGAGTTACGTAGAGGAGGGAGTGCAAAATAAGAGCGAAAAAAGAAGCCAAATGTGTCAATAATTGTGATTGTTTTCAAAATAAACCTAATTTTTTCTCTATTTTATCTACAAAACTTTAAAAATAAAAGTTTTTTAAGATTAAGTTGTTATTTAGAGTGATAAAGATAAAATAAATGCATATATATAAACATTAATTATGGGGATAAGAGCAATGGCAGATATTTATGAGCTAAACAGACAAAAGAGAACAAAACAAAAAGAGAGTTTTGCCAAACAAGAGGTAGATCTTAGTGAAACACCTCTGTTTTTCCCAGAGGGGTTTGAAAATATCTTCTTGGGTATCTATTTTATTTTTCTTCCGTACATAGTAGGGCTTCTTTTTCAGTTTTTCTATATTGCAAAGATGCAGATGGATATTTTTGTTATTCTCAATAACTCTATTTTGCTTACTTGGTCTATCGGGTATGAGATTATAGCTTTTATTATTCTTGTACTAATCGCAAAAGAGGCGATTACCTACTCCAGACCAAATAATGGTTTTCAAAGATTTCAAAGACCTTAGAGTTTAAGCTCTTTGGCCAAATACTCTCCGGTATAGGAACCTGTCTCTTTATAGGTTTTGGCTAACGTTTCAGGAGTACCGGTAGCGATAATCAACCCACCTTTATTTCCCCCTTCTGGTCCCATATCTATGATGTAGTCTGCATTTTTTACCATATCGAGGTTATGCTCTATCACCACTACCGAGTTGCCCAGCTCAACCAAATGATGCAGTACCCCTGTGAGTCTATCAACATCTGCAAAGTGGAGTCCTGTGGTTGGTTCATCTAAGATATAGAGGGTTTTTCCTGTATCTTTTCGGCTTAGCTCTTTACTCAGTTTAATACGCTGTGCCTCACCACCAGAGAGTGTTGTCGCATTTTGCCCAAGGGTAATATAGTCTAAGCCCACATCGGTAAGCGTTTTAAGCCGTACTGCAATGTTTGGAATGGCTTTAAAAAAGGTTAATGCCTCCCCTACGCTCATCGCCAACACATCAGAGATAGATTTGCCTTTATAGAGCACCTCTCTGGTTTGTGCATTGTAGCGTGTACCTTGACATGCGTCACACTCCACCAAAACATCAGGCAAAAAGTGCATCTCTATTTTAAGTTGTCCATCCCCTTGACACGTCTCACAACGTCCACCTTTGACATTAAATGAAAAACGCCCTATTTTGTATCCTCGCAGTTCAGCCTCTTTGGTTTGGGCAAAGAGTTTACGTATCTCATCCATAATACCTGTATAGGTTGCAGGGTTGGAGCGTGGGGTACGTCCTATAGGGCTTTGGTCAAGGTAGATTACTTTATCTACTTTGTCTAGTCCGGTAATCTCAACACCTTCAACCTTATTGACCTTTTTGGCATGGTTTAGCAGTTCTCTAGCCACAGGCAGCAGTGTCTGGAGTATAAGTGATGACTTACCAGAACCACTCACCCCAGTCACACAGACAAAGTTAGATAGAGGTATTTTGGC
>JALVXW010000143.1 GCA_027038155.1 Sulfurovum sp. | reverse complement strand
AACTAGAACAACTAAGAGTACTTGAAAACGGCTACAAAATTAAGATGGTAGAGACCCACTACAACTCAATAGGCATCGATACACAAGAGGAGTATGAGAAGGCATTGGCTGTTTTAGAAAATGAAAGATTTAGGTATAAGTAAAAGTTTTACATGTTATAATAAACTTAATAGGGAAGAGGCATTAAATTTAAGGAAAATTCATGACACTCTTTCGCTACACTCTATTTTTAGTGTTTGCTCTTCTTACTTTTACTCAGGCATCATCACTGCTTACACTTCAAGAAAATAGCCACTACACACTCAACACCGCAACCATCAAACAACTCAACTATCTTACAGAGATTACACTGCCTATAAAGCATCAGGAGATTACATACCATACACGCTCTTATCGTCGCTCTCCTAATGGCAGTATCTATTGGAAAGGAGAGAGTAAAAGCGATGCATCTCGTTTCTCATTTACACTGATGCATGGAGCACTGCTGGGTGATATAGAACTTAACCGAGAACACTATATCTTAACCCTTTTGCCCCACTCCTCCACAGAGTACACTATTGTCAAAAGAGACCCTACCAAAGCACACAACGTGTGTCAAAAAAAGAGCTATAGAGCCCCCTCTTCTACACAGCAACAAAAAAGCACTCAAAAACCTGCAAAAACCTCCTCTTCTACGCCTCCTATGGCAGCACTGGAGACAACCACGCAGATAGATGTACTCATTCTCTACACACAAGCCTTTCAAGACTACTATGGAGCCAATACAGACTTAACCATTCAACACTATTTTGATACAGCCAATACGATTTATAACGATTCTCAAACCTATGTCCATCTCAACCTTGTGCATACCCAACGTATTGATGCCACTACCCTTTCTGAAGACAACAATATTACGACTACATTAAGCAATCTACAGTCCAATACTGATGTGCATGCCCTCAAACAGAAATACCATGCAGATCTTGTGTCACTTTTTAGAAAATATGATGGTACTTCGGGCACCTGTGGCTTAGGCTATCTCTTTAACAATACAGAGAGCACAAACTACTTCTATACTGTGATTGAAATCAAACCTGCCAGTGAAGGTTCTGATTCGTACTGCCCAGACAGAACCTTTGCCCATGAAGTAGGACATAACTTTGGCTGTGCCCACGACAGAGACCATGCCCATGTATATCCAGACAATGATTATGCTTATGGCTATGATATAGAAGATGAGTTTGCAACCATTATGAGCTATGATACCCCACAAATACCCTACTTTTCCAACCCAAATTTACAATATAATGGCATAGACATAGGTGAGGTCGATGTGGCTGATTGTGCAAGAAATATCAGAGAGAAACGTACTTATGTCAAGCAAAGTAGTGACCCAGAAACAGGAGATACGGCAAACGACACAAACCTCAGTGGCATATTGAACAACAAAAGAGACAAAGATGCCTTCTCTTACAAACTCAAAGGAGACATCTCCTTTACGTTAAGTCATGAGAATAGCTACTACGTACAGGTATATGATAGTCAAGGATATTTGGTAATAGAGACAGATAGCTCTTTTACGCACACATTTGCCGAAGACACCTATACCATAGTCAGCAGTCTTAACAATGCAGACGGAAGCCTCTCTTATTCTGGTACCAATAGCCCTTATGCGATAGATTTTTCTACAAGTAATGGCTCTATCACGTTTATCCCTCCTGTCAATGAGAGCAAAGCATTCATTGAACGTTTTTACCAAAATATCTTGGGTCGTCCATCCGATACAGGTGGTCTTAATTATTGGATGAATATTCTACAGACACACTCTGCTACCAAAGTGGCTTTAGGGTTCTTTCACTCTAGTGAATTTTTCAATCTTCATCTAAACGATAATGATTTTGTAGATATCTTATACCACACACTTTTTGACAGAGAACCTGACACTTCTGGCAAGAACCATTGGCTTGACCTGTTGGCACAAGGAAGCAGTAGAGACAGTGTCTTGTATGGGTTCTTTAATTCTCAGGAGTTCTACAATCTCGCTGCTAGATTTCATGTCACTGCCATACGCCCCATAGATCAAATCTCAGGACTCTATGGGTATGTCAATCGCTTCTATGCACTTGTCTTGGGTAGAGAAGCTGACCAGGCTGGATTTGACTACTGGGTCTCTGCCCTAGTCAATAAAACAAAAAGAGGTGGTGATATAGCCAAAGGGTTTTTTAAATCCAATGAGTATATCAATCGCCATCTGGATAACACTACCTTTATTGACATTTGCTACAAAGCTTTCTTTGACAGAGCTCCAGACAGCGAAGGAAAATCGCTATGGCTAACTCGTCTCAATCAAGGGGCAAGTGTCGATGATATTTTAGATGGGTTTATAGGTTCTCAGGAGTTTATCAACCTTAGTGTAAGTTTTGGGATTATACCCTAACAACAAAAAGGATATGTCATGTTCAAGAAATTACTGATTGCTTCCACTTTGATATTTGTATCATTCTTACCACTCATGGCAGATGATGCATATGAGCCTAATGATACGCAAGATACTGCTTCTACGCTTGTTGCTGGAACCTATCATTTGTCTGCACAAAATGATGATTGGTTTAAAATAGAACTCTATAGTGGAAGTGTCACTATTAGCATGACTCCTGCTTATGGTGATATCAATATGATACTTTATAATTCCAACAACCAGATTGTTGCTTCCAATTTTAATGCAAATGAGGAGGTTATCAATTACCATGTGATAACTTCTGGTACATATTATATCTCCATAAAACCT
>JALVXW010000142.1 GCA_027038155.1 Sulfurovum sp. | reverse complement strand
AACCAGATTGATGATGTGCTTGACCAACTCAACGAACGTGAAAAAGCGGTAATTCGTATGCGTTTTGGTCTGCTCGAAGATGAGAGTGACAGAACACTAGAAGAGATAGGCAAAGAGCTCTCTGTAACACGTGAGAGGGTAAGACAGATAGAGTCTTCTGCCATTAAAAAGCTCAAACACCCCAAAGTTGGACGTAAGCTTAAAAACTATATAGAAGAGTAGTCTCTCTTGATGCATTTTATGCTACACTGCTTTCATGGAAAACTTTTTACAAACAATCGGTGCACTCAATGACGAGACCAGACTCAAAATACTTTGCTTTATAGACCAAAACGGTGCGGTCTGTGTCTGTGACATAGAATCAGCCTTTGGAATGATACAATCTCGTATCTCAAGACACCTCAAAATTCTTAAAGAGGCTGGATTTTTAAAGGTAGAACGCAAAGGGCGTTGGGCATACTATGCTATCCGTACTCCTCTTGACAGATTTCGACAAGATATACTCAAAGAGATTTCTTATTTGGAAATGAATTTGCCTGAGTATAAAAGTGCTTGCAAAAGAGTGTAATACATCAAAATATATTGATATATATAATAAGTTTATGCTACAATCATCACAAATATATTAATATGAAAGAGAACAATGAAAGATTTTTTTACTTATGGAGAGAGAGTAGATGGGTATGATGTACCTGTCCTTAACGAACGTGAAGCACGTGCAGGTGCAGGGATACTTTTTGCTATAGGCATACTTAGCCTACTCAATGCAGTGATGCTTGGACACGGGGTAGTTACACGCTATTTTATCTCCTTTTTTACTTTAGATTTTCTCATTAGAGTGATTAACCCTGCTTACGCTCCTAGTCTTCTTTTGGGCAGAGTCTTTGTACAAAACCAAAAACCGGAGTATGTGGGTGCAGCACAAAAACGTTTTGCCTGGACTATTGGACTCTTGCTTGCTATCCCCATGTTTTATATGCTGGTTATCCATTGGCAACCTAACCCTATTAAAGTCCTCATCTGTATACTTTGTCTTACCCTACTCCTTTTTGAATCGGCTTTTTCCATCTGTCTTGGCTGTAAACTTTATAACCTTATCATGCCCCAAAAAGCCACACACTGCCCTGGCGGTGTCTGTGAGATACAGACCAAAGACCCCATACAGACATTTAACGGTGTGCAAAAAGTCATCGTTACTCTAGTGATTATAGCCTTTAGCTATGGACTTTATAGCTACTTTACCAAAGTAGAGAGCAAAACAATGTTGGCAAAAAAAGTCTCTGACATGATGCTCTCGGATGAAGAACGTCTAGCCAAAGAAGAGGCAAAAATGCAAAGAGAGTTTGATGAGTTTTAAACTATATATCAAGATATATTGATATATAATAAACTTTCTGCTATACTTCGCTATCTACATACGAAGGAAAGCTATGAAAAAAGTCCTCATCCTCTGTACGGGGAACAGTTGCCGAAGCATCATAGCTGAAGCACTTATTAATGCTAAACTTAGCGATATAAAAGCGGATAGCTCTGGAGTAAAAGCGTCTGGAAGAGTCAACCCCAATGCTAAAAAGCTCTTAAAAGAAAAAGGGATTTGGAGAGAGAGATACCACTCTAAAGTCTTAGATGAAGTGATAGAAAACAGCTATGACCTCATAGTCACAGTCTGTGACCATGCCAACGAAACCTGCCCCCTATTCCCCAAACCTACACCCAAAATACATGTAGGTTTTGAAGACCCAGATGGCAAGGGGTATGAAGCATTTGAAGAGACATATAGAGAGATAGAAAAGGTACTTTTACCTAAAATTATCCAAACATTACAAACAAAAGGAAAACCTATGAACAAAAATGTATTAAAAACAGGCGAAGGTGTCAAGATAGCTTTTACAGGAACTGTAAAAAAACAAAACATCGTTAAAATGGTAGAGAACTGTGCGACAGGTCAGTGTGAATGTATGTCTGATGAGACCAAAAAAAAGATAACCAATATGGAAGTAAGTGGCAAAGATGGAGAGGTGCATCTTGACCTCTTGGGTGAGGTAAGCAAAGAAGAGATAGAGGCAGCACTTGCAAAATCCAAAGTGATTAATTCAGATTAAGACCCAAATCTCGAAATAGAATTCTTTGAATTTGCTTTATGCTCGTATTTGTGGGGTTTGCATAAAATTTGAGTCGCACCCATAGGTTCGACGATGATTTTATGCAAAGTCCACGAATGCGATGATGATGCAAAGTCATGAATTTCTATTTCGTGATTTGGGTAAGAGGTATCCTTAACCTCCCATACGCTATAATCTTCTCAATTTATACAGAAGAGACACAGATGGATTTAAGTAAAGAGATATATATCCCCAAACCAAGTCCGCATGACCCAGATGCTAACGGACACTTTGGTAGCGTAGAGAACGGACAGGTAGGCTTTGGTGGGCGTTTTGTACCTGAAACCCTTATGCCTGCCCTTGAACAACTTCGCCTAGACTATGAGGCGGTACGTTTCGATGAAGATTTTTGGAAAGAGGTGGACTACTACTACAAAAATTATGTGGGTCGCCCTTCATCACTCTATTTTGCCCAAAATATCTCTAAAGAGTTAGATGCAAAAGTCTATCTCAAGCGTGAAGACCTTAACCATACAGGAGCACACAAGATAAACCACTGTATTGCACAAGCCGTTCTTGCTAAACGTTTAGGCAAAAAGAAAATCATTGCTGAAACCGGTGCAGGACAACATGGTGTGGCAACTGCAACTGTTGCTGCTCTCTTTGGGCTAGAGTGCGAAGTCTTTAT
>JALVXW010000141.1 GCA_027038155.1 Sulfurovum sp. | reverse complement strand
ATAGCCATGAGTATTGTGCTCATATTGACATCAGTAAAAATCTATCTTGCCAACCAAATCTACTATGAATCAAAAAAAGTCAATACACTTTTACGGGAAGTCTCTGCGTTAAAATCGGAGAGAGTGATGTTAAAAAACAGTGTTGAGGCACTTCGCTTTAAAACAAATGTGACAGATACAATGTTTACCATAGAAGAGAGTGAGTAGGAGTATGCGTAGTTTTATTCGCTTTGCTATAGATAAACCTATTATCAATCATATATTGATGGTTTTTATGCTCTTGCTCTCTATTTTTGCCTACCAAAATATAGCCAAAGAGATTTTTCCTCCCTCTACACTGGATATGATTTCTATTAAAGGAAGTTATGCAGGGGCGAGTGCCGATGTACTTGATAAGATGGTGGTCAATACCATAGAAGATGAACTTAAAAGTCTCTCTAGTATTGATACAGTCAACACCACCATTCAAAATGGTTTTTTTCTGATTACTTCCGATATTAAAACAGGTGAATCCTCACAAGAGGTACTGAATGATGTCAAAGATATTATTAGCAAAGTCAAACGTGATTTGCCTTCGGATATGGATGATCCCATAGCACGTATTGTGGTGCATCAATATCCGCTTTTACTTGTAGCCATCTCTGGAGATGTACCCAAAAAAGAGCTTATCACTGCAGCAAAAGAGCTCAAAAGAAAACTCTCTTCTATTCATGATTTAAGCAGTATTGATGTACGTGGAGATACCGATGAAGAGGTATTGATTACGCTTAATCAAAAAAAGATTGATGCCTATGGGCTCAATAAACGAGCCATCTATCAAGCTATTTCAAACCTCTCTAGTATTTTTCCTGTAGGGACACTTGATGGACAGGGAGATCATCTGTATATCTCTACTATCAATGGAGAGAAGAGTGCCAAGGCACTGGGGCAGACGCTATTGAGTATAGGGGGGAAACATTTTTATCTTCACGATATTGCAACAGTGCGGTATGGTCTGGGTGAGCCTACGCAGCTTTCACACTATAATGGTCAAAAAAATATCTCTCTTAACATTAACAAGAGCAAAGAGGGAAATGCCATTGCTCTAAGCAAACAGATAAAAGCGATGCTTCCTGCATTTAACGAAAAATATAAAAACATAGAGTTTAAAGTCTATACCGATACTTCGGTGTGGATTAAAAACCGTCTTAACCTTGTCTCCTCCAACATCTTGTTTGGGCTCATTTTGGTTTTTACTGCTCTGTTTCTCTCTGTTAACGCACGTATAGCTTTGGTTGTAGCCATAGGCATACCTGCAAGTTTTATGATTACACTCATCGCAGCAGAGATGATAGGGTACAGTCTCAATATGCTCACCCTTTTAGGGGCACTTATTGCTCTGGGTATGCTGGTAGATGAGGCTATTGTGGTAGCAGAAAATATCTACAGACACATGGAGATGGGTAAAAGTCCCAGAGAGGCTGCCATAGAGGGTGCAGCTGAGATGTTTCCTGCGGTAATGACGGCTACGCTTACAACAGTTTTTGCTTTTTTGCCACTGTTGATGATGTCTGGAAAGATGGGAATGTTTATGAAGGTGCTTCCTGTGATGATCTCTGTACTTTTACTCTCTTCACTCTTTGAAGCTTTTTATTTTTTGCCACTGCATGCCAAGGATTTTTTTAGTAAAGGTATATTTAAAGCAGAAGAACAAAATAGAGGAATATGGCCAGGATTTATTGCCTGGTATGATAGATTCTTGGGGAAACTACTCAAGTATAAAAAAACCTCTTTGTTTGTGATGCTTGTAGCCATTATTGTAGGAACAATAGGTGTGGGTAAAGTCACAAAGTTTCAGCTTTTTCCTGAGTTTGATGCACAGCAGGTCTATTTGAGTGGTAAAGTCAATATTAACAACAAGCTTACTGATACAGAATGCTATGTTACCCAGATAGAGCAAGCAATCTTAAAACTGCTCAATAAAAAAGAGATGGATTCTGTAACTTCAGTGATAGGGTTTAAATTCAACAAAGACCAGAGTGTAGAGGTGGGCGAGAACCTTTTTCAAATTTTTATCAATCTACACGAAAAGGCACCAGAGAACTTTTTTGATACCTACATCAATCCTGTTTTTTCACTAGAGTATGATGATACAGATATGATAAGAAAACGTCTTTCGCAAGAGATAGCCAAAGAGATACAGACCAAAGTGTTGCCAACATTTCAAAACAAAACCCTTCACGGTAAAAAACTTTTTGAAGAGATCTCTGTCTATGTGCAACAAGCTGGCATTGTCTCTAACGATATTGAGCTTGGATTTGAACATCCCGATATGGCAGTAAAGCTTCGGGCGATGAAACAAGTAGAGGAGAATCTGTCTGCTATAGCAGGGGTAAAAGATGTCTCAGACAATGCCAACGAAGGAGAGCGTGAGCTCAAACTCCGTGTGAATGAGTATGGACAATCTTTGGGGATGAGCGAAGGCTACATTACCTCTGTGCTAAGAGGAGCTTTTTTGAAGGCTGAGTACGGAAAAGTGTTTGATACCAAAGGTCTAATGCGTATTAAGATAGAAGATGCCTACAGACAAGATGCCAAAGCACTTAAGGACTTTATGCTCTCTACACCCGATGGCACCAAACGTGTTAAACTCTCTGAGGTGACGGACTTTATCTACAAAAAATCTTTTGTCAAAATCTTTAAAGAAGATGGCGAAAAGGTACGCTCTCTCTTTGCCTCTGTAGATAAAAAAATCATCACCCCAACAGAGGTAATGGAGCAGATACGACCACTGCTGGAGTCACTTAAAAAAGAGGGTGTACGCATTGTAGTCAAAGGGGAAGAGAAGGAGAACAGCAAACTTAAAAAAGAGATGAGTCAAGCTCTGGTGGTAGCGGTGTTTCTTATTTTTATTACTTTGGTATGGATGTTTAACTCGCTTGTCTTGCCTCTTATTGTTGTAAGTGTGATACCCCTTTCACTCTTTGGGGCACTGGCAGGAACCTACCTGATGGGTATGCATATGTCTATGCCAGGAATGATGGGGGTCATAGGGCTAGCAGGTGTGGTGGTGAATGATGGGTTGATTATGTTGGATTTTATCAAGGGTAGTCAAAACAGTGATGCATTGGTGGAAAAAGCAGGTATGCGTCTGCGTCCTATTTTGCTGACTTCTGTTACAACGGTACTGGGGCTTTCGTCGCTGATGTTTTTTGCTTCAGGGCAGGCACTCATCTTGCAACCCATGGCGATAAGTTTAGGCTTTGGTGTGGCGTGGGCTACGGTACTGAACCTCTACTATGTACCACTGATGTATGCAGTGATTTACAGAGTTAGGTAGAGGGTGTATCCTCTCCCATAAGAAGCGACAACGCCACATCTTCTCCATGCTCCTTAAAGAGCCTACAAATTCTATCTAGGTGAATCTCTGAACGTTCCAGGTAGGGGTTGTTGTCTATAAACGCCCAAAAAGCATCTGGATTTTCACAGAGCTCTTTGAGATAGTAACGGGTAACCTCCCCCATACTCTCTTCGGTATCTTGTAGGAGCTTTTTTCGCTCTATGGCATAGGGGGTTCTTGTGCCACATAATTCAACAGGTTCGGCAATTTGCTCAAAGTCTACCCGTTGTCTTTTGAGGATACGATGGAGAGAGGGTTCCATAATAGAAAAAACCATTGTACAGGGGTAGAGTAGAAGATTGATGCGTGTTGTAATCATGAGCCCATAAGTTAAGATAGTTCTAAGTTGCAAGGCTGAATATTGGTTGTGGGAGGGTAGATTTTGTACCAATGCACCTCTTGAAACCTCAATGAGCGGTAAATTTTTTGTTAAGTGTTCTATGTCTTGAACTCCACCATCTTTTTGCATAGGAAGTGCTTGAAGTGGTGTTGTTTTGTTGATGAAAAAAAGTCGTACTGTACCTACATAGGTGTTGCTATGGGTATGCTGTAGAAGATAAATAAAAGATTGTTTATCACCCCGATTAAAGAGGTAACCTTTTTTTTCTAGTGTTTTTGAGGGCAGGGCATATTTGTGCGAAAATACCTTTTTGCGTACCTCTTTTACTGCCTGAAAATCTTGAGGTGTTTTTGCCAATATTAACTTATACTCTTTGGTAAAAAGCTCAATGACTTGTTTTTGATACATATCCTTCCCTCCCTCTATTTTATATTTCATTATATAGATAGTTGATGCTAAAGTCAAGTTTTCTTTATCTTTTTTTAACTATACTTGCAAATAGGGATTATTTGATTAATTGGGGGATGATGATGCATATATCTAAAATATTGATACTTTTTGTTGGGTTCTTATTGGGATCTGTATTGCAGGCATCCGAAGTAGAGAGACTGCTTAGTGACTATAATTACAAAAATGATTTGAGCCAAAAAACCATTGATGAGAATAAAGGGCACTTAGTTCTCTATACCAGAGAGAAGCTAGAGAGGATGCATGCCAAAACACTCAAAGATGTCTTTATGACTACACCTGTTATCTATTATCACGAAAACAGATATGCTCTTCCCGACCCTTTGGCAAGTGGTGCTTTTGAACCCTATAGAAGTAACTTTGTACGTCTCTATATAGATGGGGTAGAGATTACCCAAGGCTGGATGGGGAGTGGTCTGGCTCTGTATGGTGATATGAATATTGATTTTGTAGATCATATAGAGTTCTATTATGCGGTGCCCTCATTTGAGACCTCTGTGGAGCCCGCCTATCTGACAATATTTGTCTATAGCAAAGACCCCAAACGAGACAGTGGAGGCAAGCTAACCCTCTTGCAGGGGAGCCGAGGCTATAGCACCCAAAGCATCAGTTACGGCGAAGAGAGAGAGGCGTATAGCTATAGGTACAACCTCTCTCATACCGATGCCAAACGCACAAAGATAGACAACGGTACAGACCATCCACTCTCAAGAGACTTTGAACGCACGCAGCTTTTTGGCTATATCAAAACAGAAAATCAAATAGCCCATGTGCAAGTAATGAAAAAAAATACAGACAGTCTTGCAGGATTAAGCCTTGATGCCACACCTCTGGTCTCAACCGTTGATTACCTCAATCTCCATATAGATTATGGTATTACATTCAACGCACATTGGCATGCACAGTTTGCCTATGAGTGGCTCAAAAGAGATATTTTGCAATTTGATGATTTGCCACTTCTGTATCCTGGAGAGTCTCCTTTCAATAGATTGGATGCGGTTACCAAAAACAGCACCTATAGTGCAGAGCTAACATATAAAAACCGTAGAGGCAGACACCACATCGTTGCAGGATTAAAAGGAAGAAAAAAGATACTGGATGGCTTCTCAGTCAAAGTCGGAGAGAGGCTCCCTCTGGACTTTTCGCAAGAGAGTATTCTCTCTGCCTTTTTTCAAGACCAGTATGTCCTAAGCGAAGCAGAGCTTTTGACGCTGGGTATAGAGTATAGCAACATATATAGAGACGCAGGTATCAACAGTGATAATCTTTGGCAACTTAGGCTGGGCTACATCTTTGCCTCAGACACATGGAGCTACAAAGCATACATCTACCGTACAATGTTTGCACTAGACCCCTTTAATAGGCAAGTCAGCAGATACAATACAGGCTCTGTCTCTCCTCAGACCACAAGAGGGCTTACGCAAGAGTTGAGTTATATGCAAGATAGCTACAGGGCCAGAGTGATGCTTTTGTTTATGAAGGATGAAGATGGGCTTGTCCAAAATATGGGGGAGGGCGAGACGCAGTACTTCTTTGGTGTGTTTAACTATGATTATGCTTTTGATATAGACAATAAAATCAATCTGCAACTCTACTATGCTCGCTATAAAGATATTGGCCCTATAGATAAACTGGAAGATTATAGTGGCTATGTGAGTTTTAGTAACACCTATGAGAAGTTTGATTTTTACAATGCAGTAGTTTGGCACCAAAACAGTATAGATCATACACACTACTTCGATGTGACAAGCTCTCTTTCGTGGAATGCCAGTGAGAACCTTACTCTTACACTCAAAGGGCAAAACCTCTTAGACAGAGCCAAAGAGACAAGCCTCTTTAGGGTAAGCCCTACAACAGGAGACCTGCTGCAACCACTCTCTATCTCTCCTGTAGATAGAAGGGTTACACTTGAAATGGAGTACACCTTTTGAAAATGAAAAAAATAGTATTCACCCTCTTGCTTCTGTTTGGGCAACTCTATGCAATGGAGAGGGAGAGTACGCTAAAACTCTATCATCATCTCTTTAGACACCTCTTTCACAAAGAGGTAATCTCTGTTTATGTGGAGGATAGAGAGTATCAAAAGGTATTTGCTTCATCACCTTTTATTCGTTTGGTACCCTACTTAAAAGATGCAGATTTTGTGATGATAACTTCAGATAGAGTGCTAGAGGAGGTACAAAAGCGTAAGCTAAGCAGTAAAACCATACTCTTTGCGACAAAATACAAATACCTAGAGGCATCTAAACGTATTATAGGGGCTTTTTATTGGAGAAAGAGTCGATCTCAGTATCTCTTTTTGCAAGATCGTCTCAATGAGCATAATATTAGTCTGCCTGCTGGGTACAGTAAGTTTATTTTGGATGAGCTATGAGAAAACATTTTGAGAAGGGCACTATTCTGTTTATTGTCATACTGTTTGGTATTGCGGGATATTTGCAACTCTCGATTGTAAAGAGTACCCAAAAGCTTAGAGGAGAGGAGCTTGTCAAAACAGAGCAGTATGCACAAAAGATTGCTACACTCATTAGGCAAAAAACAGACAACACCATTCTTGAAACTTTAGAAAAAAATAGAGGGGTAAGAGAGGACCTCAATAAAATTTTAGAGGCATTTCTGACTAAACAGTTTATCTATATGTTTGTACTCTATCAAGATGCAAATGGTCACTTTAGATTTCTGCTTGATGGCTCTTTGAAAAAAGAGGAAAAGGCAGCATTTAAGGAGATATTTATCCCCAAGAGCAATAAGTTTGTTGAGGCATACACTACAGGCAAAATGCAAATTATCGAACAGAAAAAAGTAGGAGATACAGAGGATATCTGGATGACAATTCTCTACCCTATTTTGGTTGATGGCAAAACAGAGGCACTGCTTAGTCTAGAACTCTCAAGTACCTATGCCAACTACTTAAATACATTTAACTCTCCTTTGATGCGTATTGTTCACTGGATGCAACTCTTTTTGCTTGTGAGTATGATAATGCTTATATTTTTGGCATACAGATACTATCATCTAAACCACTCACTCACGATTGATAAAACGACAGCCTACACAAAATACTATATCAATAACTTTTTTAGCAAAAAAAAGATTACAGAGTATAACGCTTTTTTGGTTGATATTGATGAGTTTAAAGATATTAACAAGAAGTATGGGTATGCATTTGGAGATAAACTTATCAAGATGTTTGTGCAACGTATGAAAAACAAGCTTATTTATGGATCCAAAATTGTTGCCTCTGGCGGAGCAGAATTTTTAATCTTTTTGCCAAAAACGACACATGATTTTAAGACACTAACAGAGGCATTTTACAAAGAGATAAAAACAATACCTTATGAACTGGATGGACATACCCTCTATTTGCAAGTCTCAATGAGTGCACTACGTATCTCTTCTGAAAGTAAATTATATTCGGATGTGCAACGCGTTCTAGATGAGCATCTCATGCTTGTTAAAAATAAGGGAAAAAATCATCTAAAGATAATTGATGATAGCGAGAATGATAAGCTCAAATATGGTAACCTGGACTATATTAAAGAGGCGATTAGCGAGAGAAGAATCTGTTGTCTTTATCAGCCTATTGTAGATATTACTCAAGACAAAACAGTAAAGTATGAAGCACTGGTGAGAATGATTGACAGAGATGATACATCAAAAATAGTTTCCCCTTACTACTTTTTGTATGCGATTAAAGATACCAGTCAATATATCAAGATGAGTAAAATGGTTTTAGAGGATGTATTTGGTACACTTGAGAAGTATCCTACTGTACAAATCTCTATGAACCTTGATTTGAATGATTTGTATAATGCCCACTTGATGGAGATGATTGATAAATATCTTAAAAAGTGTCAAAAAATATCTAAACGTATTACTTTTGAAATTGTTGAGGATAGGGATATTTTTGACTATGAAAAGGTTAATGCTATCTTTGGGCAATTACGTAAATATGGATCCAAAGTCGCCATAGATGATTTTGGTAGTGGGTATGCCAACTATGCATACCTGACAAAACTTGATGTAGATATTCTTAAGATAGATGGTAGTCTTATAGGTACACTCCTGACCTTCCCAGAGCGTAGCAAAATGATACTGCACTCCATTAAAGAGCTAGCAGAGAGATTGAAACTAGAGGTGATAGCCGAGTTTGTAGAGAACGAAGAGATTTGCGAGATACTTAAAGAGATAGGCATTACCTATGCACAGGGATACCATTTTGGAAGACCTGCACCTATAGACCACTATATAAAGTAGTCTTTAGGGCTTTTAGTTTATGTTTGTGAAGACTGTCTGTACATCTTCATCTTCTTCAAGTTTATCAATAAGTGCCTCTACCTCTTCTAGGTGTTCATCACTTAGATCTACGGGGGTATTGGCAATGTACTCCAGTGTGGACTTTTTGGGCTCAATGCCTCGCTCTTCAAAGGCCTTGGAGAGCTCTCCAAAAGAGGTAAACTCTCCATAGATTCGTAAAATAGCAACATCATCACCATTTTCCTGAGGCTCGACATCCTCTTCTATCTCCTCTAATCCATAGTCAATCAGGTCAAGCTCTAACGCTTCAACATCCATATCTTCTGTTTTGTCAATGACAAAGACTGCTTTGCGTGTAAACATGAAATTAAGTGAACCGGAAGTAAGCATCTCTCCACCGTTTCTAGCCAAGATAGCTTTGACATTGGCAACGGTTCTTGTGTTGTTGTCTGTGGCACACTCAACAATCATCTGTACCCCATGTTTTGCTTTAACATCATAGGTAATCTCTTTAATATCTGCCGCATCTTTTGCAGCTGCTCTTTTGATGGCTGCATCAATGTTGTCTTTAGGCATATTTTGTGCTTTGGCATTGAGGATGGCAGTACGAAGCTTAGGGTTCATATCGGGGTCCATTCCTCCCTCTTTTGCTGCCATAGTGATAATTTTGCCTAGTTTAGGGAATACCCTCGACATGGTTCCCCATCTTTTCATTTTTGCTGCTTTACGGTACTCAAATGCTCTACCCATAACTTTCTATCCTTGTTATAAAATGATTGCAGGTATTATACTCCTAAGTCACTTTAAACTTTGTTGTAGGGTGGGCATTCCTGCCCACCTATTGTTAGAGGTTCCCTTAAGCTTTTATTGTCTATAATGTACCAAATAGACAAAAGGAACACCCATGACTACCATTACCGCTTCTGATTTAAAGCAAAACAGTATGAGACTACAAGATGCACTACGTGATGATTTACTTGTAACCAAGCGTGACAAACCTTTTGTGGTGGTGATGGATTATGAGAAGTATGTGAGGTTGAGGAGTTATTTGGTTTCTATAGGAGAGTGTATTGAGGATGATAGTGAATTTTCAAGTATAAATTTTAAAAGTATTAATGATAAGGAACAAAAATGACCCTAGAACAACTACAACAAACCATAAAAGAAGAGGCAGGAGTACTTCTCTATTTCTCTGGAGAGAACTGTAATGTGTGCCATGCACTTAGACCTAAGTTTAAAGAGGTGTTTGACAAGGAGTTTCCGAAACTCAAACAAATCTATCTGGATGCACACGCCAATCCTGAGATAGCTGCATACTATTCAGTCTTTTCTGTGCCAACAATGTTAGTCTTTATGGATGGGCGTGAGTTTGCACGTGAGGGTAGGGCTGTGAGTTTGCATAAACTGACAGAGCAACTTAAACGCCCATATGAGATGATGGTGTCGTAGGGGGCGGTTTTAAGTTATTACTGTTGCGTAACAATAGAGATATTTTCAAACCCTTTTGCTTTTAAGATGTCTATGATTGAGACAAAATACTTAAATGCTGAAGCTTTGTCCATGTGTAGAGAGACCAAATCTTTTTTGGGGTCAAGTTTGAGTAGTTTGGCTTCAATGGCATCAAGAGGTAACGCCTCTTTATCGTAGAAGTATTTGCCCTCTTTGTCTATGGCGATGTGTATAGACTTTTTATCTTCAGCCTTTTTGGAACTGGCTGTAGGCAAATCTACTTTGATGGTTTGGTTCTTAACAAAGGTGGAGGTCGCCAAAATAATTACAAGCAGTACCAAAACAATGTCAATGAATGGCACAACATTCATTTTGTCAAATCGTTCTCTACGCATACCTACTTCTCGTCCTGCATGATTTCCCACCGAGAGAGAAGTACATCTACTTTGGTGAGTAGAGCGTTATAGATTACTGTTGCCGGTATGGCTACAACCAGTCCTGCTGCTGTGGCTTTGAGTGCAAGGGCCAGGTGTTTCATAATCTCCCCTGGGTTAATGGTATCTTGCTGGTCACCGATGATATAAAAGGTTAAGATAATAGCAAGTACAGTACCAAGCAACCCTATGTAGGGTGCATTTGAGCCTATACTTGCCAAAGTACCAAGACGTTTGGAGAGGTCTATCTCCAAGGCTAACTTGTGGGTGTAGCTGCTTAAGTCAATACTGCGGTAGTAGAGCAGACGCTCTATGGCATAGGCAAAAGTAATAAAACTTAAAAACAGGAGCAGTCCAATAACGCCATAATCCACAATCTCTTTTATCTGTTCAATGGGCATATAAAATCCTTCAGAGGGTTCAGTTCAAAGTATTATATCTAAAATAGATGAGGAGTAAAATCATAAGTCAGTAGAAGCTAGCAAAAATGCTCTATCTTCTCAATCAAAGCAGTATAATCATCTTTAAATGTATCCAAAAATCTCTCATCTATCAGATTAATACTGCCAAGTAACCTATAAGGAAAACTTTTTAACCTCACAATCAAATCATCTATAGAAAAAACAGACTTCTCTTGTGCAGCGTCTAATATCTCTTGCCAATTCACAGAGTAGTACCGACTAATAAGATAAATATCAAAAATATCTTTTGGATTGTCTCGACCTATTACGGCAGTTATTTTGTTACTCAATATATTTTCAATAGTATCAATCTTATAGCCATTTTCTAAAACTCGTGGCTCTTTGTATCGTGGTGCTCTATCATTAACAAAATCCACTTGCAACAAATCATCTACCTTAATACGCACAAAATCTCTTGAATCCAATTCGGTCTCTATGCTAAATGCTTTTGAAAGCTCTGTTAAAATATTTTTGACAGCAAAGTTAAATCGTGTAGAGTTGTTGGTAAAAAAGTCCAAATCATCAGAGTATCGTTTTTCTTGATAGAAACGAGAAAGAGCTGTACCACCTGTGAGATAAAACGCATCTTCTACCTCAAAAACTCTCTTTAAAACTTCATCTTGTAAACTATAAAGTTTCTTATAATCTATGCTACCCATTTCAACTCATTGATTGTTAGTGGTTTATCTAAAAAATAGTACTCTACTATATTCAATCTTCTTGCCATATACGCATGTTTAAAGGTAGGTACACGATAAGACTCTATCAATCTTTCTAAATCTTTTTTATCAAAAATCTTCATGCTTTTTAAAAGCTCTTTGGCATTTTCTAAAATTTTGGAAAACAGAAACATCTGCTCTTGTCTATCTTTACTTTTTGCAAGAGAGAGGATATCTTCTTTACTAAAATTGTACTCCCAAAAGCAATCTTTTAAAATATTTTGTATCTGCTGTTTTTGCACAATTGACTCCTTTTTGCAATTAGTATAGCATAATTTTGGAGAGTCTAT
>JALVXW010000140.1 GCA_027038155.1 Sulfurovum sp. | reverse complement strand
TACCAATACGTCCTACAAAGTTGTCGCTATCTAGCGTAAATACCTGTGCTTGGGTGTCTGCATCTGGTGAACCTTTTGGGTAGGGAACTTTTTCTAAAATAGCTTCAAAGAGTGGTGTCATATCTTTATTTTCATCTTCCATCTCCCATTTGGCATACCCATCACGTGCTGCTGCGTAAAGCACTGGGAATTCTAGTTGGTCTTCATTTGCATCTAGGGCTACAAGCAGGTCAAATACCTCATCTAGTACCCTCTCTGGTTCTGCACCAAATTTATCGATTTTGTTGATAACCACTACGGGGATAAGTCCAAAAGCAATCGCTTTTTTCAAAACAAATTTAGTCTGAGGCATGACTCCCTCTTGCGCATCAACAAGAAGAAGTACCCCATCTACCATTTTAAGTACACGCTCAACTTCACCACCAAAATCGGCGTGACCTGGGGTGTCAATAATATTAATTTTGTGGTCACCATAGGTAATCGCTGTATTTTTAGAAAGAATAGTAATCCCTCTCTCTTTTTCAATAGCATCTGAGTCCATCGCTCTCTCTTCTACCTCTTGGTGTGCTGCGAAAGTACCTGATTGCTGTAGAAGTTCATCTACAAGTGTGGTTTTGCCGTGGTCAACGTGTGCGATCACGGCAATGTTTTTAATTTTTTGCATAAAATGTCCTGAAATTGGGTTTAAAACCCTGTAATTTTTGCGGATTATATCTAAAAGTTACTATAGAGTAGATTTACAGAGATAACCCATAAATCTCATGGTAGGTTTTCATAGCATAACGGTCAGTCATAGCTGCAATATAATCAGCTATAACACGCTCCTCTTTACGCACATTAAAAAGTTCTTTTTGATGTGGAGGTAAAAGGTCGTTGTCATCTCTAAAAGCTTTATATAGACCTTTGATACACTGTTTTCCTGCATACATTTTTCGAGCTATTTTTTCATGTTTATAGAGTTTTTTAAATAGAAGTTTTTTAAGTACTTTTAGCTCACTTGCTGTTTTTATAGAAAACCCTAAAGGTAATTTTATGTTTGCATCTAAGGTAGCAACTATAGGTGTCTGTTTTCTATACTCTTTTGCTCCATCTTTAGAGTTTTTTATAAAATCTTCTACAAGTAGTTTAATAAGCCCTGCTACAAAACGATGACGGTAAAGTTTTTCATCTCTAATAACACCCTCTTGTTTAACCATCTCATCTACACGTAAACAAAGGTTATCTTGAAGTAAATCATCAAAAGTAATAAGTCCATATTTAATACCATCATCAATGTCATGCGAAGTATATGCTATCTCATCAGCATGGTCCACTACCATCGCTTCTAGGCTAGGGTGTTTGTTTAGAGCAAAACGTTCATCTAGTCCCTCTAAAAAAGGTTTTTTATAGGGATAAGAGTGTTTAAGCACCCCCTCTAATGTGGCAAAAGTAAGATTAAGTCCATCAAATGCTTTATAGCGTTTTTCCAGTTTGGTAAGCACCCTAAAAGATTGAAAATTATGTTCAAATCCCAACGCTCTTCCATCAGCTTTAAGCTGTCTGTCAAGCTCATCTCCACCTACATGTCCAAAAGGGGTATGTCCCAAATCATGAGAGAGAGCAATGGCCTCTGCTAAAGTTTCGTTAAGCTCTAGCATACGTGAGAGGGTACGTGCTATTTGGGAGACCTCAAGTGAGTGGGTAAGACGTGTACGAAAGTAGTCCCCCTCATGGTTAAGAAAGACTTGTGTTTTGTACTCTAGTCGTCTAAAGGATGAACAGTGTAAAACCCTGTCTCTGTCTCGTGCGTAGGGGTCTCTAAAATCTTCTTCAAAATGGTAAAATCTCTCATTGGCTTGCATAGGCTATTCCTCAAATTATATTGGTATAATTGTAACAAATTATCAGAGGTTTACAGCATGGAAACAACAACAAAGTATCATATAGAGTATGAAAAACCAAAAGTAACCCTGTTACAAGAGTCTGGTTTGGGTGTGGCAGAGATAGCTGCACGCACCTGTTATGACTCTTTTGAAAACTCTGAAAACAATGCGGTTAAACATGCGATGAGCCTCATGGATACAGATGCGATTAATGCCATTGATGATTCTGAGCTTCTTCGTAACCTGGCATGGGTACATCACCACCACTCTATTATTGAGCATGCTACACTCTCTTACTTAATACAGGGTACTTCTAGAGGAGTACTGCAAGAGCATGCCCGCCATAGACTACAAGCCATCTCTGTACGCTCTACACGCTATACGATGTCTTCTGTAATCAACGCTTTTACTGCATCGCTAGAGAGCAACAATGGTTTTGTTTTTTTCTTGGAAAAACTGCTCAATCTCAATCTTTTTGTCATTACAGACAAAGCCTATTTGGAGATAGAAATACGTGCTATCTATGATAAACTAATGTTTCAGTATCAACGCAACAAAGATTACCTTGGCACGGCAGTAGCCAAATCTTCCTTAGCTTTTTTAGAAACATATAAAGGGGATGCCCAAGCACTCTACGAAGCTTTGGAGTCTGGAAAGAAAAAACGTAATATAGGAGATGCCTTTAAACATATTGTTTCAGACAACTGGAGAGTTGATATGGTAGTTACTTTTAATATCCGAAGCCTCAAAAATTACTTTGATTTGCGTGACTCAGGAGCTGCATGGTTTCAGATACAGTGGCTAGCTAAGGAGATGAAAAAAGTTACCCCTTTAAAATATCTCAAACTTATTGATAAAAATTACAAATAGTTAGGATTTGCCTTGAAACGATTTGTATCTCTTTTTTTTATTGTCCTTTTTCAACCAACCCTTAATGC
>JALVXW010000139.1 GCA_027038155.1 Sulfurovum sp. | reverse complement strand
TGCCTTACGAAGATTTTTTAGAACACTACCCTACCTTTACAAAACTGGAAGGGTTACACTTTCATGCCCTCTGTCACCAAAGCCTGCCTGCACTGGAGAAACTTCTTGACCATATAGAGACACACTACCAAAGCATCCTGCCCAAACTCAAATGGCTCAACCTCGGTGGTGGACAAAACTTTACAGACAAGGTGTATGATACCAAAGGATTTATCTCGTGCATACAGGATTTTAGCCGTAGATATCCTCACCTTACCCTCTACTGTGAACCTGGGTCGGCGGTGGTGCATGGGTGTGGCTATTTTGAGTGTGAAGTGATGGATATTATCGATGCCAAAACGCCTACAGTGATACTCAACACCTCCATAGAGACCCATCTTCTCGATGTAGCCATCACCAAACAACAACCAAAAGTGAGAGGATCATCAGACAAAACAACCCCATACCACTACACACTAACAGGCATGAGCTGTATCGCTGGAGATCTCATAGGGGCGTATTATTTTGAAAAAAAACTCACTATAGGTGATAAGATTATTTTTGAAGATATGTTGGGATATACGATGGTGAAACAGACCTCTTTTAATGGGTTAAGAGGAGTGGAGTTTGGAGTAATCTAGCAAAGAAAAATCCTTACTAGACTTGAAATGTTATACGTTAGCATTTCCACAGTAACCACATTTTTTTGCAGCTACTGGTATCTCCATAGCACACTCACCACATGTTTTTTCTGTTGGTGCCGCTTCCTCTTCTGGTTCTTTCATTTTATTGTAGGCTTTAATAAACATAAACACTACAAACCCTAAAATAACAAAAGAGATAACATCATTGATAAAAACACCATACTTGATTGCTGGTGCACCTGCTTTATCTAGTGCCGCCATATTGGCATACTCTTTTCCATCAAGAGCTATAAAAAGTTGAGAAAAGTCAACTTTACCCATAAGCAAACCAACTGGAGGCATAACCACATTGGCAACCATTGACTTCACCACTGTCGCAAAAGCTCCACCAAAGATAAAACCAACTGCCATATCTACCATATTTCCCTTAATGAGAAACTTTTTAAACTCTTCTAACATTCTTTTTCCTTTATTCTATTGAGATAAATAATTATAATACAGAGATAACAAAATAAAGCTTAAAGAATATTATTAAATTCACCTTAGCTACGGCTAGGATTTCAAAAGAGTGCCTAGCCTAGGCTATTCAGGGGGATTCTATTTTAATTTACGGTTTCTTGCAGCCAATAAGGTCAAAATCAAAAACCCTGCTACCGCATAATATATCCATGCAGGAATGGGGACAGGATCCCCTGCTGCATATGAATGAAGTCCAGAGAGGTAATAGTTTACCCCAAAATATGTCATCAATACAGAGGAGTATGCCCACACCGCTGATACATTATAAACAAATTTAGACTTTAATGCTGGAATGAAACGCAAATGAAGTACTGTTGCATAGATAAGGATGGTCACTGCTGCCCATGTCTCTTTACTATCCCAGCCCCAATAGCGTCCCCAAGACTCATTTGCCCAGACACCACCAAGGAAATTGCCCACAGTCATAAGCATAAGTCCAATAATAAGACCCATCTCAGAAAGATTACTTAGCTCTTTTATAGAGCGATCAATGTTTTCATGTCCTGTTTTTCCTCTAAGGAGATACAAAATCAAGACCATCAAAGACAAAATAGATCCCAATCCTAAAAAACCATCACCCGAGATAATCGTTGCCACATGAATCATCAGCCAGTAGGATTTAAGTACGGGTACAAGATTGGTAATCTCCGGATTAATAAAGTTCATATGTGCTACAAGCATTGTAAACCCTGCCAGCAAGGCAGTGCCTGCCAGAGCAAAAGGTGATTGTCTTGCTAAAATAATACCGGCAAATACTGTAGCTGCTGCGATAAAGACTATAGACTCATAGGCATTTGACCATGGGGCATGCCCTGCGATATACCAACGAATTCCCATACCGATGATATGTAACACAAATCCAAAAAACAGCACACCCCAAGAGAGACGCATCACCCATTTCATAGAAAAAGTTGGTTTCATCACATGCACAAAAGCAAAGAGCAATAAAATCATACCTAAAGTCAAATAGAGTGGGAAAAGCTTAGAGAAGAGTCCCAGTTTGTTATACCATATCTCCATCTCAATATGTTTTTTGCTTGGAAGCACAGCTGATCCATACTTCTCTTGGAATTTCTCTATTCCCCTAAGTGCGGTGTTTGCATAGTCCCATTTGCCCGTTTTGACACCTTGTGCTACCATCATAAAATAAGCAGAAATACTCATCTTGACACTCTGTGCATCTTTGGGGTCAAACTGCTTTATTGCATCCATAGGAGAAAACCATTTATTGTTAGCATCATTAGGTTTGGGATAGATGCGCATAAGTGTACCCTGATATGTCATATAGGCTACGTTTACACGCTCATCTACTTTAATAAGCTCTTTATCGTACTGTGTCTTTTCCAGTGGTTTTTTTCTACTCGCACGGGTAATCTGTTTAAAAAGTTTATACCCATTGTCTTTTGCACTGAAAAAGTCTGTAAATTTTGCATATTCTGTATCTTCAGGCAGTCCGAGGTCCAGTGCAATCTTCTTATGTCCTATTTTGATCATAGGGACATTTTGATAGAGTTCAGGCTGGAGTATCATACCCAGATATATCTGTATCGGTTCCAACCCAAAAGGTTTTGTTTTTACCGTAATTTTAGAGATAATATCGTGTGCTATTGTGTCCATAGGCTTCATGCGCCCCATGTTATCCTGCACAGCAAGCATACCAA
>JALVXW010000138.1 GCA_027038155.1 Sulfurovum sp. | reverse complement strand
AAGCGTCCCCCTACATTTTCAGGAAGATGCAGCACTGTTGCCTCTATACTTTGTGCATACTTCTCCAAAGCAGACTCTGGGTCTGTAATAAAGGTATAGGCCAAAGGGTTGGGCTGCAAGGAGTAGATATATTTGTAGATAGCAAAGGTCTCTACGGTTGTACCTGATTTGGAGATGACTAAAAAATGGGTTTTTTTCATATCTATTTTAGCAAGAAGATTTTTGATGTTAATAGGGTCAGTGCTCTCAAAGAAGTAGAGTTTTCTAGAGAGTGTTTGCACAGGTTTTAAAAACGCATAGACAGCCTTTGCCCCAAGTGAACTCCCTCCAATGCCAATGACTGCAATGTTTTCAATCTCAGAAGAGATGGTGTCGCAATATGCTGTTATTGTCGTAGTGTCTTGTTCAGGAAGGGCATAGTAGCCTATGCTTTTTTCCTCTTTTTGCAGTGCTTGATAGACCTCTTGAGCTTTGTTGTTTAGGTTTATGTTAAAGTGTAATCTGTTTTTCATAACATCTCTTTTGCGTTTAAAATAAGTGCATTGACCTTCTCTTCATACACCTTTGCCAGTGCCTTGTCGGTAGATTCAAAACGTGTTACAAGTACAGGGGTTGTGTTGCTTGCACGTACCAATCCCCACCCTTTTTCAAAATTGATACGTACCCCATCTACGTCAATAATAGTAAGGATTTTAGGAAAATCAGATGGAGGATTTTTTAAGAGTTCTTTAACCTTGTCTATGATTAAAAACTTCTCCTCTTCGGTGGTTTCTACTTTGATCTCTTCGGTAGAAAAGACGTGCGGAAGTGCATCTAATTCTCTGTCCAAATCGATACCATCATGGATAAGCTCTAACATTCTAAGTGTGGCATAGATGGCATCATCGTAACCAAAATAGCGGTGCTTGAAGAAGATATGTCCACTGACTTCACAGGCCAAATCTGCATTGGTCTCTTTCATTTTTACTTTAAGGTTAGAGTGCCCCGTTTTGTACATGATTGCTTTTGCCCCACGACGCTCTAGCTCATCATACATTACTTGTGAACACTTTACCTCTCCTATGACAGTTGGATTTTCCATCTTCATCGCATAGAGCAGTGCCATCTGGTCACCTTTGATGTTATACTTATGGGTAAGTACCGCAATACGATCAGCATCTCCATCGTAAGCAAAGGCGATATCTCCCTCTTTTTCCAGCAGTGCTTTGACATCAATAAGGTTTTTCTCTACAGAGGGGTCTGGATGGTGATTGGGGAAGGTGCCATCTGGTTCAAGATAGAGACCTTTATACTTAAACTCCAAAGCATCAAATATCTTTGTGATAACTGTATCTGCCACACCATTTCCTGCATCAATAATAATTTTTTGCGTAAGCCCTTTAAGATGAGAGAATGATTTAACCATAAAGTCTATGTAGGGTGTTTTAACATCAATCTCTGTTTTGGTTAGGTCATCTGGAATATGTCTATCCTGATGGGCAATAATCTCATCACCCAGTGCATAGATATCTGCACCAAAAAAGGGACGTTTATCCACAGTAATTTTAAATCCGTTATACTCACTAGGGTTGTGTGAACCAGTAATCATAACAGAAGCATCTGTTGTGATACCCTCAAAATCAATATAGTTTGAGAAGTAGTTTACAGGTGTAGCCACCATACCCATGTCAAGCACTTTACATCCTGCAGCATTGAGCCCTGAAGCAAGGTAGTCTCTTAAGACAGGAGAGTGAGAGCGTGCATCGTAGCCTATGGAGACTACTTTGTTGCCACCTATCTTTTGACCAAGGAAATAGCCTATGAGCTTAACAGAGTCTTCATGTAACTCTTTTTCAAAAATACCACGAATATCATACTCTCTAAAAATACTCTTTTTTATCTTGTCTGTCATGTTGTTATTTCCTTGTAACCGTTTGGATTGTTTGATTGCCAGTGCCAACTGTCTTGACACATCTCCTCTAAGCTTCGTTTTGCTTCCCACCCTAAAATCTCTTTGGCATAACTGGGGTCGGCATAACATTGTGCAATATCACCGGCACGTCTGGGTGCAATCTGGTAGGGTACCTTTTTGCCAGATGCTTTTTCGAAAGCTTTTACCACATCTAGTACAGAGTAGCCTTTGCCTGTACCCAAATTGACAGTAAGTATCTCTTTGGCATCAGCTATCTTTTGAAGTGCTTTAATATGTCCGTCTGCCAAATCTACCACATGAATATAGTCTCTTACACCTGTACCATCATGGGTAGGGTAGTCATCTCCAAATACATTGAGGCAGGGGCGTTTGCCTACCGCAGTTTGGGCGATAAATGGCATAAGGTTGTTGGGTATATCATTGGGGTCTTCACCTATGGTTCCAGAGTGATGTGCCCCTACAGGGTTAAAGTAGCGAAGCAGTACAATTCTCCAATCCTTATCGGAAGTATGCACATCACGCAGTATCTCCTCTACCATGAGTTTGGAGCGTCCATAGGGGTTGGTTGCCGAGAGAGGAAAGTGCTCTTGTATAGGAGTGGTATGTGGGTCTCCATAGACCGTAGCAGAAGAGGAGAAGACAATCGATTTGCATCCATGTTTCGCCATCACTTCACAAAGCACCAGTGTTCCATGTACATTGTTGTCATAATATTTAAGAGGCTGCGCTACTGACTCTCCTACAGCTTTTAGTCCTGCAAAGTGTATCACTGCATCTATGGTGTATTTGCCAAAGAGTGTTTCAAGTGCATCTTTGTTGCGTATATCACCCTCTACCACAGTGATGTTTTGTTTGACAATCTTCTCTACCCTTTTGATGCTCTCTTTGGAAGCATTGGAGAAGTTGTCAAAGATGACAATGTCATAACCTGCTTCTATCAGTGCAATGCAGGTATGTGAGCCGATATACCCAGCCCCACCTGTAACTAAAATACTCATACCTCTCCCTTTAGAGAATTTATTAGCAAAATTATAGCACTAAAAACTAAGTTTAATCAGCAGGTTTATAGCTTTTCTCTCTTTTCTTTTTGAGTGCTTTCTTCTTTTTCTCTTCCATCATCACAGCATCTCTTAGCTCCTCTTCGTTATCATAGCGTGCGGCGTCTATGAACTTTGACTGGTCGTCAAATTGTCCTGTACGCACCCCCCAAAGAAGAGCAATAAGCCCTATAGCTCCTAAAAATGTAGAGACACCAAGCATTAAAATAACAATATTTTCACTCATGATTTATCCTTTGATTTGGAAAGTTTTACACGTTTAATTCGCATCGAGTTTCCTACAACGATAAGCGAACTCAGACTCATAGACAAAGCTGCCACAAGAGGGGTAACATAGCCCATGACAGCTAAAGGTATGGTGATAGAGTTGTATAATAAAGATAACCCTAAATTTTCTTTTATTGCACGATAGGAGCGTTTGGAAAGTATATATGCTTTATAGATACTTTTAGGCTGCTCGTCCATCAAAACAACATCACTTACAGAGATGGCAACATCTGTACCATTTCCCATCGCTATGGCGATGTTTGACTGTGCTAGAGCTATGGCATCATTTATGCCATCGCCCACCATGACAGCCACTTTGCCCTCTTTCTGTTTGGCTTCTATAAATGATGCTTTATCTGCTGGCAGTAGTCTACTATGAATTTCGGTAATTCCCACTTCATTTGCTACTCTTTTGGCACTCTTTTCATGGTCACCTGTAAGCATGACTACTTCAACACCTAGAGCCTTTATGTGTGCTATAGCCTCTTTGGCTCCCTCTCGAATGGTGTCGCTTAACTCAAATTTGTGTACCACCTCACCATCTATGGCAAAGTAGAAGAGGGTATGTTCACTCTCTTCGTCGCACGATATACCATTTTCACGCATAAAAAGTGCATTTCCTCCAAGCAGAGTTTGGTTGTTCTGTTTGGCGCTTACCCCTTTTGCTTGAATGGTTTTAATCTCTTTAAGGTTTATCTTGCCTAACTTCTCATTTCTCTTTTCAAGATACGCTTTTACCCCTTTAGATACAGGGTGATTTGATGTCTCTACTAAGGCATAGAGCAAGTTTGTATCGTATGCTTGATAGCTCTTTTGCTCTACAACAGATGGTTTTCCTTCGGTAATGGTTCCTGTTTTATCCAATGCAAGCAGGTCGCTCTTTGCCATAGTCTCAAGATAACCAGCCTCTTTAAATAAAATATTGTTTTTTGCAGCCATTGCGATACCTATAAGTGTTGCCATAGGTGTAGCCAAGCCCAAGGCACAAGGGCAGGCTATCACAATTACAGAGATACCGATGATAAGTGCCGTCTCAAAGACCCCGCCATAACTCCACCAAAATACAAAGGTAGCCACAGCAATTAGTAAAATAATAGTAGAGAAGTACCCAGAGACTCTGTCGGCTAGTTTCTCTATATAAGGCTTTTTTGTAATAGACTCTTCAAGAAGTGAGACTATGGAGTGAAGCAGTGAACCAGAGGCATCTTTGGTAGCCTTGTAACGTATCACTGAATCAAGACAGATAGACCCACTTAGTATCTCGTCACTCTCTTTTTTAAGTACAGGTTCATTTTCTCCTGTAAGTGAACTCTCATCAAAAGAGCCCTCTCCACTTACAAGCGCACCATCTATGACCACCTTCTCTCCAGGCTTTAGCTCTATAATATCAGAGATTTGAACACTCTCTATGCTTATAAGGCTCTTTGCATTATCTTCTATGACGGTTACTTCGGTAGGGGTACTTCCCATAATAGAGTCAAGTGTATCTACAGCGTGTTTTTTACTAAGCACTTCAAGGTATTTTCCTACTAAAACAAAGGTGATAATCATCACCACAGAGTCAAAATAGACCTCCCCGGTTTGGGTAGTCATCGCATATATAGAGTATATATAGGCTAGCAATGCTCCAGATGAGACAAGAGTGTCCATATTGGCAATATGGTTCTTGAACCCGTAGTATGCACCTCTAAAAAATATCCAACCACTGTAAAAAAGTACAGGAGTTGCCAGAATAAACTCTGCCACATTGAGAATCTCTTTGAATCCTTGTTTCATGCCAGTAAAGTATCCACTGTATTGGGCAATAGCAATCCACATAATATTCATGGAGCCAAAGACAGCCACCAGGATGCGTGTATAGTAGGCTTTACGATTTTTGACTGCTCTCTCCTCTTGCAAAGAGGGGTCATAAGGGTAGGCGTTGTATCCAATAGAGCGTATGGTTTCTATGATTTTAGAGAGCTTAATGACATCGGAGTCCCATACTACCTTAGCTTTGTTGTTGGTGTAGTTTATACTAGCTTCTATGATACCATCTGTTTTATGAAGTACCTTTTCGTTGAGCCATACACACGCAGAGCAGTGGATACCCTCTATAATAAGATTTATCTCATAGAGTCCATCATTATTGATTTTAATATACTTTTTCTTGAAGCCCTCAAGGTCAAACTTTTCTAAGTCATCAACTTGTGGTGTTGCTGGCTGGAGTGTGGTGTCACCGAGTTTGTCGTAAAATGTATCTAGACCCTCAGCATTGAGTAGATGATATACCCCTTGACACCCCTTACAGCAAAAATAGTTCTCATCTTCAACAATCATCACATCTTCAGAGAAAGTAAGGTTACAGTGGGTGCATGCAACATCTGCCAAAGTGACTCCTTTTGGATTTGTTGGAGTTATTTTATCTAAAAAGAGTAAAAACTTGTGACTTACTTTGACATTTCAGCCAAAAAGGATTATAATAACGGCACTTACACACTAGGAGCTAGTGTAAAACCTTTCTAAAGGGAACCTCTAAAAATAGGTGATACCCGCAACATGTCTATTATTAGAGGCTCCCTAAAGTCATACCCAAACAAGAGGACATATGAGCGATAATAAAAAATCTTCTAATGGCAATAGTGCCAATAGAAAAAACAGAACCCACGTGCCAGTCAATGGTCACAAGATAGAAGATCTTCAAAAACTTCCACTTACTGAACTTGTCACTATAGCCAAAGAGGTTAAAGTAGAAAATCCCAATGAATTTCAAAGAAAAGACCTTATTTTTGAAATCTTAAAGTCACAGGTATCTGCTGGAGGGTTTATCCTCTATACAGGTATTTTGGAGATAATGAATGATGGGTATGGTTTTTTGCGTTCCATAGATGGAAACTTTGCAAACTCCAGTAACGATACCTATGTAAGTGGGACGCAGGTCAAGCGTTTTGCGTTGCGTAATGGTGATATTGTTACAGGGCAGGTGCGAGCACCCAAAGACCAAGAGAAGTATTACGCACTGCTTAAAATAGAGGCGATTAACTACCTGCCACCAGAGAAGTCAAAGCAGCGTCCTCTATTTGACAACCTTACACCACTCTATGCGATGGAACAGCTTAAAATGGAGTACAACCCAATTAAGATGACAGGGCGTGTGCTTGATCTGTTTGCTCCTATTGGTAAAGGGCAAAGAGCACTCATTGTTGCTCCTCCTCGTACGGGTAAAACAGAGCTTCTTAAAGAGCTAGCTCATGGGGTCACACACAATAATCCAGATGCCTCTTTGATGGTACTGCTTGTAGATGAGCGACCAGAAGAGGTGACAGATATGCAGCGCTCAGTCAAAGGAGAGGTCTATGCTTCTACATTTGATTTGCCTGCACAAAACCATGTAAGAACTGCTGAGATGGTCATAGAAAAAGCCAAAAGACGTGTAGAGATGGGCAAAGATGTGGTGATTTTACTTGACTCTATTACCCGTTTGGCACGTGCGTACAACACCGTTACACCAAGCTCAGGCAAAGTACTCTCAGGTGGGGTAGATGCCAATGCTTTACATAAGCCAAAACGTTTCTTTGGGGCTGCTAGAAATATAGAAGAGGGTGGAAGCCTTACTATTATCGCTACAGCACTTATTGATACTGGTTCGCGTATGGATGAGGTGATTTTTGAAGAGTTTAAGGGTACTGGTAACTCAGAGGTGGTACTTAGCCGTCATGTCTCTGAGCGTCGTATCTACCCTGCTATTGATGTGACGAAGTCCGGTACTCGTAAAGAGGAGCTTATGGTTGATGCACTCACCCTTCAAAAAGTGTGGGCATTGCGTAATGCGATGCAAAATATGGAAGAGGTAGAGGGGCTTAAATTCCTCTTCTCTAAAATGATGAAAACCAAATCAAACGAAGAGTTTCTCTCTATCATGAACGATGGTGCATGATAAAAGCTTGCTCTTATCAAGTAAGGCGTAAGGCGTGAAGCGTGAAGCGTTAAAAATCGGTGTTTTTGACTCTGGTTTGGGTGGATTGACGGTGCTTCAAGCTATCTCTAGCACTATAAAAGGTGCTAAACTCTTCTATATCGCTGATACAAAAAATGCTCCCTATGGCAACAAAACTTCGCAACAGATACTTCAATACGTTTTGGATATTACAGATTATTTTATAGAAAATCATCAGATTGATGCACTGGTGGTAGCGTGTAATACGGCTACATCGGCATCTATAGCAACCTTGAGAGAGAGGTATCCAAATCTTATGATTGTGGGGACAGAGCCTGCAATCAAGCCAGCCATAGAGCAGACACAAACAGCCAAAGTAGGGGTGCTTGCAACACCTGCTACACTTAGAGGTGATAAATATCAAAGCTTAGTAGAGAGACTCTCTGGCATAAAAGAGGTGGAGCTTTTTGAACAAGCTTGTCCAGGGCTTGTGGAGCATATAGAAAACAGAACGCTAGAGAGCAAAGAGAGCAGGGCTTTATTGACTGCATGGTTACTTCCTATGAAGAGAGCAAAAGTAGATACCATAGTGCTTGGGTGTACGCACTATCCTCTAGCGAGTAGTGCCATAAAAGAGATTATGTCAGAGAGTGTAACGCTTTTAGACTCTGGCATGGCAATAGCCAACAGACTATTTACGCTATTAAAAGAGAGAGGGCATAAAAATAGTGGGAATCTGGAGATAAATCTCTATACCACAGGTAAAATAGATAAAGATTTTGTAGATACTCTTGTAGGTAAACCTATAGAGCCTATAACCCTATAGCCTCTCTTACTCTTTTCATTTTGCTTTGTGCGATGGTTTGGGCTTTTTTAGCTCCCATTGCTAAGATATCATGCACCTCATCCATGTGAGAGAGATAGTATTCGCGTTTTTCGCGTGCCTCACCCAGTTCTTCCCAAATCAACTCTTTGAGATACTTCTTGAAGTGTCCATATCCCTCTTTTCCACTGGCATAACGCACCTGAAGCTCTAGCCTCTCTCTACTGTCTAAAAAGAGTGATGCCAAAGCAAAAATAGTATCATCTTCCCAATCAAGTGGCTCTCCCAGTGGGGTAGAGGAGGAGATGATTTTGTTGCATCTTTTCTGTAGTGCTTTTTCGTCCATAAAGAGGTCAATGGCATTGTCATAAGACTTTGACATCTTCTGCCCATCTATCCCTGGGATGGTGGCTACCTCTTCAGATACTTTATGCTCTGGGAGCACAAATATCTCTCCATACTCGTTGTTAAACTTTGTAGCAATATCGCGTGTTATCTCTACATGTTGGATTTGGTCTTTTCCTACAGGGACTATCTCGGTATCTAGCATAAGAATATCAGCTGCCATAAGGACAGGGTAGCTAAAGAGTGCATGGTTTGCAGAGATGCCTTTAGCCACTTTGTCTTTGTAGGAGTGGGCACGCTCTAGTAGCCCCATAGGGGTAAATTTGGAGAGTATCCAGTAGAGTTCCAGTACTTCCGGTACATCACTCTGTACCCAAAAGGTGGTTTTGTTTGGGTCTATGCCTATAGAGAGGTAGTCAACCGCAGCATCAATGGTATATTGTTTCAGTGTTGCTGCATCTTTAGAGGTGGTAAGTGAGTGATAGTTGGCTATAAAAGTAAAAAGTTCATGCTCCTCTTGAAGCTCCACCATAGGCTTCATGGCTCCAAAATAGTTACCTATATGAAGCTTCCCTGAAGCTTGGATTCCTGTTAGTACACGCATAGTTATTCCTGCTATAATTTTTTTAAAATTATAGCAGGAAATTAGGAATTAGGAATTAGGAATTAGGAATTTTTGTATATTTTTACCAATTTTACTTGACATGCCTATATAACTCTGTCAAAGTTCCTCACTCCTCACTCCTCACTATTATTCCTCTTCTTCAAAACGTTGTCCACGTTTACGTGCAACGATGTCCAGTGGTACACCCTCAAAATCAAATTTGTCTCTAAAGAAGTTAGCAAGGTAACGAATGTAGGAGAAGTGTAGGTATTCAGGACGGTTGGTGATGAGGGCAATTTTTGGTGGTTTGGTCTCATACTGTGTGGCAAACTTGATGTTTACTACCGCTCCATGGTGAGAGGGTACGTGGTGACGGCGTATGGCAGCACGCAAAGCATCATTGAGTTCAGAAGTAGGGATACGTTTTTTATAACGTCCATAGATAGCCACTATCTGGTCAAGTATTTTGTTGACCCTTAGTCCAGTTTTGGCAGAGATGGTAATAAAGGGTGCATAGTGTAGAAATTTTAGTTCATCTCTTACATCTTCTACCACCTCTTCATAGCTCCTGTTATCTTTAATATCCCACTTGTTCAGCACGATAAGACATGCAAGTTTATACTCCTCTATAAGCCCAGCAACACGCTCATCAAGTTCCGATATCTGTTGTGTTGAGTCCAGTACAAGCAGTACAAGGTTTGCCTTTTTGAGCATCTCTGTCGTACGCGTAAGGGCATATTTTTCTATCCCTACAATTTTAGAACGTTTACGAATTCCTGCGGTATCTATAAAAGTAATCGTGTGCCCACTGTGTTCTATGGTTTCATCGATGGGGTCTATGGTGGTTCCTGCCACATCCGAGACAACAGAACGCTCTTTTTTCAGCAGTGCATTAAGCAAAGAGGATTTACCTGTATTGACACGCCCTATAATAGCCACATGTATCTCGTTATCCTCCTCCTCTTTGTAGCTCGCATGTACCTGTTCGACTATTTGGGCAAAAGGGTCTGGCTCCTCCTCTTCGAGTATAAGCGTCTCCTCTTCCTCTTTTGGGGCAGGGATATGCGTCTCTAACCATGCATAAAAGTCGTTAAAGTAACGGTTGTGACTCACCGACATAGGAAATGTGGCATCTGCACCAAATTCCAAAAACTCCCAGTAGCGTTCTTCTTCTTTGTCGTTGTCTATTTTATTGACCACAAGGGCTAGAGGTTTGTGCATCTCTTGAAGTTTGTAAAAGAGCTCCTTATCCTCTTCATCAGGAATGCTTTTGCCATTGACCATATAGATAATAATGTCTGCTTCTTTAGCAGCTTTGAGTGAGAACGCTGCTACTTTGCTAAAGAGTGCTGAAGAGTAGTCTATCCCCCCGGTATCAAGCACTTCAAATTGACGATTTCCTGAGATGGTAACAATACGTTTTTTAATATCACGGGTAGTTCCGGACATATCGGAAGTGATGGCATCACGCTGACGTGCGAGACGGTTAAAGAGTGAAGATTTTCCTACGTTAGGGCGTCCTACGATAGCTACTTTTTTTAGTGGTTGTTCTTGCATTTAGTTTTCTTTCAATTGGTATACATAATTTATGAAGATGTTTAATTGTTGGCATTATAGCATATTTAAAAATTTATGTTAAAATGAAAAGAGAGAAATGCAAGAGGAGCATGGCATGTTGGCACTAAAAGAAGAGTATTTGCCTCATTATACCTATGAAGATTATAGATATTGGGAGGGCGAGTGGGAGCTTATAGAGGGTATTGCCTATGCAATGTCGCCTGCGCCCAGTGTGACGCATCAGGAGATTAATCTTACTATTGGCAGTCTTGTCAAACAAGCATTAAAAGGGTGTAAGCACTGCAAAGCTCTACCTGAAGTAGATTGGAAAGTAGATAACGATACCGTAGTCCAGCCAGATACACTGGTAGTGTGCAATCTCAAAGAGCGTGGGGCTTATCTCTCTCAAACTCCCGAAATGATTTTTGAGGTGCTCTCTCCAAGCACCAAAAAAAAAGATAGAAACCTAAAGTATCATCTCTATGCCAGTGAGGGTGTTAAGTACTACATTATGGTAGATCCAGCCGGTATGTTTGCTGAGGTGTACAAACTCGATGGGAGTATCTACCGTTTGGAGGGTGAGTTTAAAACAGAAGATTACACTTTTGAGATTGAGGAGTGCCGTTTTGATTTCTCTTTTGAAGAGGTGTTTGATTTAGAGTGATTCTATCTTTTTTCCAAGGGTACGTTTTATCATTTTTTGCAGGTTGCGGGGTGCGATGATATGTATGCGTGGCAGCCACTTAATGATAAGCTCCTCTACTTCTCGCAAGTTTGTGACGGTGTAGTGTACCTCTATGTCGCCGTTGTCGAAGGTGTGGACTATCTCTTGTGAGGGGAGATACTTCTTTTTCATAAAGTAGCGTCTTATAGGCACTTCTACTCTTAGCTTGACAACAGTCTCCTCCTTGCCATAGGTTGCCCAAGGGGTTTGGAGTTTCTGGAAAAATATTTCTACCTCTTTGTCTATAAAAAACACTTTTTGGGTATAGCTTACCTCTTCTATCATTGTAATACGCCGATACTCTACGTTTTTTTTGGAGCTGTTAATGCCTACAAGGTAAAAGTTTTCGTTAAGAAAGAGTATTTTGTAGGGTTTGAAGTTGGTTTGGGTGATGGCTCTTTCACTCTTGTAGCGTATCTTCACTTCTTTGTTAAACTTGATGGCATGCTCAAGTTTTTTAACTACTTCATGGTTTCTCATGTTTTCAAAAGGACGCGACTTGAAGTCATAGACACTCATGGATTGTTTGATGAGGGCTTTGGTTGTGTCGGAGATGAGGCTCTCCTTTTGGGTCACCCCAAAGAGGTTGACGATGTTTGCCAGTGTCATCAGATCGGTTGCATGCAGCAC
>JALVXW010000137.1 GCA_027038155.1 Sulfurovum sp. | reverse complement strand
GTGAGATGGAACTTGAAGTACTTAAAGAGCAGATAAAATCTCTAGAGATGAATCCTCTTTTTGTACCTAGTGAATACTATAAGGTAGAAGCGTTGCCAAAGCTTGGTACAGGAAAGGCGGATTTTAAAGGGGCTAAAAAACTTGCAAAGGAGTTGAGTGATGGAGCGTGACAATGAAGTAAAATATGCAGGGTTTTGGGTTAGGTTATTGGCATTTATTGTTGATATCTTTGTGCTCTCTTCTCTTTTTTCTATGCTTATTAAGTTGGGAGGGGTTGAAAAACTTTCTATCGTGACGATGTTGCTTTTATGGCTCTATTTTGCTATTTTGTTAAACCAGTGGGGCACGACTATAGGAGGAAAACTTTTAGGTACTAGAGTCTATACAGAAGAGATGAACAATATATCATTCCTAAAAGCATCTGTGAGAACTTTTGTAAGTATTCTCCCTTTTGTACTCTATCAATATTTGAGAAGCATACAGTACATAATGAGTCCACCACCCTCCCCAGAAGTGCAAATGCTGCCTCAGCTCATCTTTATTCTTTTGCCTTTTGTGATGCTGTTTACCAAAAAGAGGCAAATGTTGCATGATATTGTGGCTAAAAGTGTGGTTGTTGATACAAACAAAGAAGCACAAACAGATGAGACCCCAGCCAATAAAATACTGTATCGTGGACGTATGCTTGTAAGAGCTATTGGTATTGTACTCTCTCTTCTTGTAGGGGGATATATTTTGGTCTATACTTCTGTTTTTTATATACTAGGGAAACAGAGTAGAAGCTCTTATAATAATTCATTTCATATGAAGTATCAAACCAATGACTTTAATGATAGCCGTATTATATTTTATCAAAAAGAGTTAGAACTTTATAGTAAAGAGTTTATAGAAGCAGAAGGCATGTATGATATTTTTGCTATGGATACGAAAAAAGATTTGGCGTTGGGGTGTATACAGTATTTGATAAGACGTAAAAATAGAGATGGATGGATAGATGCAGGTAGCAACTATAGGAAAAATGCCAGAAACAAATATGCTAATACTGAAGATAAAATACAAAAGGCAAAAAAGAACTCAGATTATATGGATAGACACTTTTATACTTTTGATTTGAATATGGTGGATGATATTGAAGATGAGATTACACAGGTATGGTCAGACAAGAATGATAGTATCTGTGAAAATAAAGTGCCAGCCAATAAACTGTATGACATATTTATTAAAAAATATATTCCAAAGTTTGATAATGAAAATATACATTCTCGTTTTGGAGATAAGCCTCAGCAAAGAGAGGTTGATTGGTTTGATATACTTACGAAGAGACATCCTGAATATTAAAAAAGAGGAGAGAAGAAGAAGAAAATGATGATGAAAAATAGTTTAAAAATAACAGATATGAGTTTTTTGATAGCACTTGTGGTATTGACAACTTTTTCTTACGGAAACAATAATGAAGAATCTAAGTTATGGAGTGCTGCAAAAACAGATAACTTTTGTAGAGACATTATGTTTAAAGGCATGAACGCCAATATCTATAATGAATATGGACAAACGCCGATAATGGTAGCGGCTCAAAGGAATAATAGTCGGTTTATTGATTGTTTAAAAAAGGCTAAAGTAGATGTATTACTGAGAGATAGCAATGGAGAAACAGCCTTTTTTTATATAAAAAAACCTCTATCTAAACGAGAAGAAATATTTTCAATAAGAACCTATACTGCATTAAGAAGACTAGAAGTATATCAAATGATAGGCACGAATGCACAGATAGTACAAGAAGAGATAGATTTAAAAAAACATATTTATAAAGTATGGATAGAAGGAGCTTTATGCGAAGAATTCCCTATGCCTAAAGATATTACCTGCATAGAGAGAGAAAAAACAGATCGTGCAGGTTCGAGATATGAAGTATATAAAAAAGATATAAAAAGGGGCGTACCGCCTATTTTTGCGGCAATACAAAATAATCTGAATAATATGTTGCAAAAATTATTAGATGAAGGAGCCGATGTGGAGCTAAAAAACAAATTTGGAACAACCCCATTGGGCTTTGCAATATATCATAACGATGATAAGCTTGTAGAAACACTTTTAAGGCATGGTGCAAACCCAAATGTGATAGATGGTAATGGACTGTATAGTCCATTGTCTGAAGCATGTGTTGCAAATAAAACTTCAACAGTAAAACTACTACTTAACTATGGTGCTGATGTAAATTATCAATATAATAAAAGTGAAACAGCTTTAACGGTAGCCACAAAAGGATGTAAACATTTTGAATTGGTGCAATTACTTTTGGAACATGGAGCAAATCCGAAGCTAACAGATAGCTATGGTCAAGATACTATATCGGGATTATCTCGATATTGCCGAGATAAAAACAGTTACAAGAAGATGATGAAACTAATAGAGAGAAGTGGTGTCTAAACTTATTTATCGTGTGACATAGGCAATTAAAGGTGGCCCCATCATCGCCGAACCTAAGGGTGCGACTCATATTTATGCAAACCCCACAAATACGAGCATAAAGCAAATTCAAAGAATTCTATTTCGAGATTTGGGTGGGCATTTTTTTGTTTACTAAAAAATAAAGGTACAATATAAAAAAGAGCAAATGTTTATATGCTATGTATTAGACCTATCAGCAACATTTAGATAAAATAAAAGCATTAATTATAATGTAAGGGATAACAATGATTTTTATCGATGAAATCGTAGCAACAGAAGTGATGGACTCTAGAGGAAACCCTACGGTCAAAGTAACCGTAAGTCTAAGTGATGGTACCGTAGAGAGTGCCATTGTTCCTAGTGG
>JALVXW010000136.1 GCA_027038155.1 Sulfurovum sp. | reverse complement strand
GGAGGATAGTTTAATGATTTTTCAAAAAGCTCTGTTTTTTCTATATAACTAGGAAAATAGACTTGAAAACGTTTAATGGTATCTCTCAACAAACTTTTGGCTATAGGGTTAGCAATATGAAGTACCTCTGCCATCTGTAAATACTCTTTATATCTTAGCTTTCGTTTCTTTGGGTTTTTATAGTCAAAACCTATTCCAAAATCATCACTCTTTTTACCCTCATAAGCATAGGTACTGATAATATCATACAGAGGAGCTAATGCCCATCTGTTTACTCCTACCTCTATTAAACCAATATTTTTAGCATGTAAGTCACCATGTTTAATCAAAGAGGAGTAAACAATAAAACAAAAAACATCTTCCCTGCTCTTCTTATCTTTTACTACATCTCTAAATTTTTCCAAAATAGAGAGTATGCTAATGTCATATTTGTCTTCACTCTCGATATGTAGTTGCTGTGCAAAATCATATTGATGATACTTATACCCTTTATAACGATCATATCGTTTGACTAAAAAGTAAAAATCTCTATTTTCCCCTAAAAGTATTGCTGTATAGGGAACATCTAATTTTAGTTCATTTTTGGCAAAGCTCATAAAGAGGTGTTCGTTTAGAGCCAAGTAAGGTGTATTTTTGATTCTATCATCACTCGCATAGGGCTTTAGAAGATAGTGAGCCAACTCCCCTTTCTCTTTTTGAACTCGTGTTATCTTTTTAGCTTCATGGTCAAGATTTACATCTATTTTGTGCTGATAGCCACTTAATGAAGAGTAGAGTTCTCGACTCTTTATCGTACCCTTTAAAGCCTCTAATGGAACATCAAGCTCATAGTCAAGCAGATTTACAAAATCATTACTACCTAAAATACTCTTTTTTGTGGATTTCCAAGTAGGAATTTTATCTTGCTTCTTTAGAGATTGAGTAGGTAAAGAGGTTAAAGGAAGAAAATCAAAACTTCCATGTGTATTGTCAAGCTCTAAAAGTAACTCTAGGGGGTTCATTATTTTCCCATCTTTTAACAGAAGTCTCTCTCTTCGCGTACTCTCTGGAATCAAGTTTTCAAAAATTGAAAAAAGAGCATAAGAGCTATTTATCTCATTGGGCAATGAGGGGAACTTCTCTCCTTGATAGCTTGAAGCATAAGAGAACAGATACCCCTTGGCATAGGTAAAAGAGATGGTTCCTACCTCTACACCATTTTGCAAAACCATCACAACAATCGGCTTCTCATCAATCGCATAATTTCGCTGATAATATCGTTTATTGGTTTGCCCAACGGAGACAATTAACTCCTCTTTAACCAATAAGCGTAGATAATCCCTTACCGTTCTCTCTGCTTGATTGGTATAAGCTCTTATCTCTTTGACTGTAAGTTTTTCATGGGCTTCAAAAAGTCGTTTTATCTCTTCTAGCTTTGCTCTTTTTTTCATAATCCACTCTTCTTAAACTTCGGCGAAAAAAGAAAACTTCGGCGAATTTGTATTGTATTTAAGTATTATATTATATTTATAATCTGTTTAGCTTTATAGGGAACCTCTAACAATAGGTAATACCCACAATGGGCTTTGCAAATGTAAGATTGTGCAAGAGATTTATGAGTCCTAGCCATAGCTAAGACGCAGTAAATATCTTGTGTAAGATTGCGTTTGCAAAACCCACCCTTTGGGCATCTCTAGCTTTCTCCTATGCGTTGTTACTCTTTTTCACCTTAGCTACGGCTAGGGTTTCCTTGTGCTTGCACTCTCTTTGAGAAAAGAGTGCCTAGCCTAGAGAAAAGCTAGAGATGTTGTGGGTATCACCTATTTTTAGAGGTTCCCTATATGGTAAACTATATAAAAATAACAAAAATCCCGAGAAAAATAAATAGATTTTTCGCCTTGTGCCAAATAACTATTCTACTTCTAATGATTTATTTGGCAGTATTTTATGTTAATCAACAGATATTGCATACCGTACATTACGCCCTGCACTACCCTCTACCTGCTCAATAAGTCCATAATCAACCAACTGAGTAATATCTCTCTTTGCCGTAGCAATAGAAGTACTCACCATATTTGCATACTTTTTAGTACTTAACCCACCTTCAAAGTTTTCAACACCTCTGTCAAGTAGCTTATTGAGTACCTTTAACTGTCTCTCATTTAAAGGGTACTCTCTTGCTTTGTCCCAAAATTTTGTTTTTTGAGTAATGACTTTTATCTGCTCAAGTGAGTTTTCTATAGCACTGTTAATAATATCAGTATGCCATACTATCCATTTGGTAAAATCAAACTCTCGATTATAAAAAAGATTTTGTGACTTTTCTAAAGTATCGTAATAACCTTTTTTATCTTGTCTAATTGCCGTTGAGAGTGAATAGTATTTGTGGTCAAGCCCAAGCCCTTTAGAGAGGATATAGTTTGCTATTGCTCTAGCAATTCGTCCATTACCATCATCATAAGGGTGAATTGATACAAACCAAATATGAGCAATAGCACTCTTTATATAGGGGTCATCTTTACTACTATTAACATACTCTAAAAAGCGATTCATCTCCTGTGTAAGTTGCTCATGTGGAAGTGCTACATAGTAAACAGTCTCTCTATATCCCTTATTTGATACAACACTCATCTCATCAGAACGATAGGTAGCAACATCAATTTTATACCCATCACTATAACCTATAGGAAAGAGTATACTGTGCCAACCGTGTAGACGCTCCTCTGTAAGTGGTTCATGATTATAACTACTATCAAGAAGCAGTGTCACAAGTCCATCTGTATGGTGCGTAGAGCTATCATTCACATAATCAAAACTCTCATCAAGCTTTTTTCTTA
>JALVXW010000135.1 GCA_027038155.1 Sulfurovum sp. | reverse complement strand
TGCAGATGGCTGGAGAAGAGATGACCAAATCAGCAGCTTTTATCAATACCCATAAAGGGAGTGAGATTAATTTTAAGATTTTCTCTTTGGCACTTTTGGTGTTGATAGTGCGTAATATGCAAAAAGCGTGCAAGTAGGGTGGGTATTCCTGCCCACCAAAAATGGATATATTTATTTATCGGTGAGCAGGAATGCCCACCCTACAGGAGAATTGTATGAGTGAACAGTTACAGCATCCATTCAAACCTATTGTTTTTAAAGATACAGAGACGTTGATACTGGGTTCTTTTCCTAGTATTAAATCTTTTGAAAATAACTTTTACTATGCACATCCGCGTAACCAATTTTGGAAAATACTTGAAGCAGTGACGCATTACCCTGTAAATAATCGTGACCAGAAATTATGGTTACTCAAAGAGGCAAAGTTGGGGCTTTGGGATATGATACGCGTATGTTCACGCAACAACTCACTTGACAGCTCTTTGGAGAACGAAGAGGTCAATGACATCGCAGGGTTTTTAGAGACACATCCTAGCATTAAAAAAGTAGCCTTTACAGGCAAAAAAGCCCAAGCACTCTTTGAAACCCACTTCTCTTACTTAGAGACAGAAGCACTCTATTTACCTTCCCCCTCATCTGCATATGCTAAAATGCCATTTGAAGAAAAGGTAAAAATCTACAAAGAGAAGCTACAATGAAACTCTTCACTCTTCACTCTTCACTCTTCACTTTGTCAAAGGCACTTTGATGAGCGTTTGGGCTATTGGAGATATACAGGGGTGTCATGGCTCTCTTATGAAGTTACTGGATAAAATAGCGTTTAATCCTACACATGACAGACTCTGGATAGCAGGAGATTTGGTAAATCGTGGAGAGGATTCGTTAGAGACTCTGTACTATTTGTATAGCATACGAGAGAGTGTGGAGATAGTCTTAGGCAACCATGACATTACCCTCATAGCGGCCTACTATGGCATTAAAAAATCCAATCCAACGCTTGATTCTATACTCCATTCGTCAGATGCCAAAATGCTTATTGATTGGCTTAGGCATCAGAAATTTCTGCATGTAGATTATCGGCTAGGCTACTGTATGGCACATGCAGGAGTCTCCCCTGAGTTTGATTTGGGGATGGCACTGCGTTATGCCAAACGTCTTGAAGAGAAATTGCAACATCCTCATGCCAAAACATGGCTTAAGGCGATGTTTAAAGAGGGGGCAAACAAGTTTGACAGAAAAGCAAGCAGTATCGATATAGATAGATATATCATGAGTGCTTTTACACGTATGCGTTACTGCTATGGTGACCATAGGCTCGATTTTGACCAAAAAGGTGCACCCACAGAAGCACTACGCAAAAAGGGACTAAAACCATGGTTTGAGTGCGAAAATAGAGCTGAAATAGACTTAAAAATCATCTTTGGGCATTGGTCAACACTAGGGTTTTACCATGATGACAATGTTTTAGCCTTAGATACTGGGTGTTTATGGGGTGGTAAGCTTACTGCGGCACGGATTGATACAGGTGAGGTGGAGATTGTGCAGGTGGCGTGTGATAAAACCATAGCGTATCTTTAAAGATTCCTTTTAGTCAATATTCAAAAAATGAGGCAAAAACTTAACCTCTACCCTATTAAAGACTCTACTTCCTATCTGATTAAAATTCAAAACATAACCTATTTTAGGTTTATAGTTTTCTAAAAAGTAGTGGTATGATTTTGAAATTTTCATAGAGCTTAGATTAGATTTAATCTCTATGGGTATGCTATCATCTACGACAAAATCTACCTCTGCACCATTTTTAGTACGGTAGTATTTGACATCTCGCTCAACCAACTCTCTAAAGACAAAGTTCTCTAACATCGCCCCTTTGTCTCCTCTGTCTTCAAGAGGTAAAAAGTTTTTAATAATGACATTTCTAAGCCCCATATCAAAAAAGAAAATCTCTGGATTTTTGACAATCTCTAACTGTTTGTTGGTAAAAAATGGACTTATAGTTTTAGTTAAAAAGGCTTTTTCAAAAACAGAGAGATACTCTTTGAGTTGAGGGCTATTGACCCCTATAAGCTTTGAGAGTTCGCTATAAACCACTACATTACCAATCTGTAAAGAGAGAGCTTTAAGTAGCCTGTACATCTTTGTCTCATCGGCTATTTTGGCTATCTCTTTGATGTCTCTTAACAGATAGATACTAAGAAGATTTTTTAGAACCTCTACTTTTTCCTCTTTGCTTTTTGACAAAATAACCCTTGGGTAGCCTCCATAAATTAGGTACTCATCAAGATAGCTATAGATTTTTTTAGAGATAGCTAAAGAGATGTTTTCATCGGCTTTACTATAGAGCTTATGTAGGTTTTTATCTTTAACACGCAAAAACTCACCAAATGAAAAAGAGTAGAGATTAAAGACAAAAATACGCCCTGCTAAATATTTAACAGCATTAATAGAGAGTTCCATCGCAGAAGAGCCTGAAATAAATATCTTTTTATCGGTAGTATCATAGATATATTTTAGCTGTTTTCCTCCCATCTTAGCATACTGAAACTCATCTATGAAAATATGCTCATAAGGCTCAACATAGAGGGCTATAAAACTTTTAATCTCTTCTTCAAAAAGTATTTTGAGTTCTATATCTTCAAAAGTTAAAAAGACAGGGTTACTCACACGGTTGTAAAACTCTTTTAGTAGAGTTGTTTTACCTACTTGTCTTGGTCCAAAGATGGCAATTATCTCTGGAGTTTTAAGATACTGCTCTATTTTTGACTCTAAATCTCTTCTGTAATACATTTTAACCACGCTATTTTGAACTTTTATTTTATTATAGC
>JALVXW010000134.1 GCA_027038155.1 Sulfurovum sp. | reverse complement strand
CTTTAAGCAGTTTAAAGTCAAAATCTTCCAAATCTCTGTCTGTCATATCAAAGTAGGAAAAATCAGAGCCCATAAAACTGGAACTTTTGTCTGAACTAGGGATTCTTTTTACTTTTTTCAAAGCAGGTAGGTAGAGCCACTGGTCATCATCTTTGCTTGCATCATCATAGTCATAGGTTAAAAATGCTGTATTCTTGACATCAGCAGGTGATTTAAAAAACATAATTTTATATTCATCTGCACCAAAATCTTTGCCATAGGTATGTAAATTTCTTGTACGCTTCTTACCATTTTTATCAATGAGCAGCATGGTCATGTCCTCTTCGAGTGTTTTCCCATCATCTCTGGCATCTACTTTTTCCATGATAGCTCTTGCTTTGGCATCATCTGCGAGTAGATTGGTAGTGATAATGCTTAGTCCTAGGGTTAATCCGATTAATAATTTTTTTGTATTCATGTTTTTACTCCTTATGTGGGTGGGTATTTTTACTCACCAAAATAAAAGGTGGGCAAGAATGCCCACCCTACGTCTATTTTATCCAGCCACGTTTGGCAACAACCATCATCAATGCAGGGGCTAACAATAAGTCAGCAAGTAGTGCAAAGAGTATTACTGTACCGGTAAGCAGTCCAAAGTTCTGTACCGATATCATATTTGCCATCATATAGGCATAAAAACCTAATGAGAGTACGATAGAGGTAATCACCATTGCCTTTCCTGTTGTGAAGAATGTATGCTCTATGGCTTTGGCTGCATCTCCAGTCTCTAGGTAGTATCTCCTAAAATTGTGCATAAAATGTATCGTATCATCGACTGCAAGCCCAATGGCAATACTTCCAATGAGCAAGGTAAACATATCTAAAGGGATATTGGCAATATACATCAAAAGCATACCTAAAAGAATAGGTGTTAGGTTTGGTATCATGCTCAGTAGTCCTATGCGTACAGAACCCAAAATGAGTATCATCATGATGGTGATACCTATAAATGCAATGGTATAGCTTGTTACTGAAGAGTGTACTGCTCCTGCAAAGGTATTAATAAGCAGTGGTATCATTCCTGTGGTTTCTACCTTATCGTTAGGAAATGTCTTGGCAACTTCTGTTTTAACATAGTTTAGTACCCCTGTAGCTTTTACCGCATCTGTCCATGGGAGTTTAATGGTAATACGTGCTTTGGAAAACTGACTATCTACTACATCTTCTAGGTCATCTGAGCCTGAGTTTTCAAACAGAAGCAACTCTTGAGAGACTAAGTTTGTATCATTTGGGATGGTGTAAAACTTTTCGTCATTGCTGTGAAGGGCACGGTTGGTCTCTTTAACTATGGTTGCTAGTGAAACAACTTTACCAATACGTGTATATTTATCTACATAGGTTTCTAATTTGGCTGAGAGTGCATTGAGTTTATTGAGCCTTTCTGGATTGTTCCAACCATTTTCTTGCTGGGTATCTACTATCACTTCCATAGTGACCGAACCATTCATTGTTTTGTCTATCTCTACGGTAGAGATTCTATTGATATTGTCTGGCTGGAACCAAAAGAGAGGATTGTGAGAGAGTTCTATCTTTGTAGCAGCTATAAGAGCAATGAGTACAAGCACGGCACTTGTTACAATAATATGTTTGTAGTGATGTATAGGTAACATAGCCAGTTTTTGCATAAGTACATCAAGTTTGCCTGGTCCTTTTTGTGGCTTGGCTTTGAGTTTGGTGATGCTTAGCAGTGCAGGAAGCAGTGTCAATGTTAAAAAGAGTGAAATCAATACCCCTAGAGATGCAAAAATACCCAAATCTGCAATAGGGGCAACCTCTGACCCATAAAATGACCCTACCCCAATAGCAGTAGTTACAGAGGTCATTGCAATCGCAAGTCCTGAGTGTTCTAGGGTATAGGCTATCGCACCACCTTTGTCTTTTGTAGCATTAAATCTATCAAAAAAGATAGAGAGTATATGCACCGTAGCACCAATACTCACTGCCAAAAGAAGCGAGGGCACAATCTGTGTAGGCAGCTTAAATGCAGTACCGCTCCACGCCATCGTTCCCACTGTAGCAAGCAAAGAGAGGATAATTACAAGCAACGGATAGAATACCGCTGAAGCACGCCTAAACATAATAAACAAGAAGACAATAATAATAAGGAAGGTAATACGCATAAACTTCTGCATATCTGCCTGCATTTGGGCTTTGAGTGCATTGTTTACTACAGGACTTCCTGCTATATAGATTTTTACATAAGGTGTTTGATATTTATCTACTATCTCTTCAAGCTTAGCAATAAGCTCATGATTTTCTGCATCGGTTAAAAACTTTTTTGTCTCTTTTTGTGTAGTTTGGTCACTGCTCTTTGCCTCTGTTGTATCATCATCAAATCCATCATCAAATTCACTCTCTACAGAAGTCTCTTTTTCTCCCTCGTGTGAGTAGGCATCTGTCTCTATGACTATGGTTGTCATTTTGCCATCTCGGCTAAGAAGTAAGTCTTTGTAAAAGTGTGAAGCCATTGCTTGTTTTTGAATTTTTTTTACATCCTCTTGTGTCTGAGGAAAAGGCTCTAGTAAATCATCGGTAATGAGCTTATCCCCTTCACCTCTTGTGTTTCGTACATTATACAACGAGGTAACATCATTGAGATAAGGTACCTTCTCCTCTATCTCTTCATGTAGTTTTTTAAGTGTGTGCAAAAATTTGAGCGAGAAGATTCTATCATTTTTTATCGCCAATACAATACGCTCATCTCGTCCAAACTGTGCTCTAAACTTGTTATACTCTATGAGCACTGGGTCTTCAGGGTGCATAAACCCTTCTGTAGAAGTATCCATCTT
>JALVXW010000133.1 GCA_027038155.1 Sulfurovum sp. | reverse complement strand
GTACTGATGAACTGCAACCCCTCTATGGGGCTTGATTTGCCTTTACGTATTTTGGTTTCTACCAACTACGAGGGGGAAACAAGTTTCACCTATACCAACCCAGAGTATTGGTCACTTAAGCATAATATTAAAGATAAAAACTGTTTAAGTATCCTCAATAAAGCAGCTATGACACTGGATGACCTTACAGAAAAAGCGAGTCAAAAATAGATGATTATTGGTACAAATGAAATACTTTATCGCATACAAAAAGCTTTAAAACTTAACCTTGAAGATATAATAGAGGCCTATAAACTAGAAAACTACAAGATGCCCAAAACTCACCTAAAAAATATTTTAAAACGTCGTCAAGACAAAGATTTTATGCTATGCTCGTACGAAGAGTTGGGTGTTTTTTTAGATGGCTTGGTTACATTAAAACGAGGGCCAAGTCCCCAAAAGAGAGAAGACAATGAAACCATTGAGCTTACCAACAATCTTATACTCAAAAAACTGCGTGTAGCACTTGAACTCAAAGAGTCTGAAGTTGAAATAATTTTTGGATTAGCAGATGTTACATTGAGTAAACAAGAGCTTAAATCGCTCTTTCGTAAAGAGGGACACAAAAACTTTAAAGCCTGTTCGGATACCCTGCTTATGTCATTTTTAGAGGGTTTAGATGAGTTCTATTATGAGAGGGAAGAGGCTTAATCCTGTTTATTTTACATATCTAAAGGACCTACTCTCCTCTATCTACCTCTGTTGCCACATGAGCATAAATCCAAACTATATGGACTCTTTCAAGAGAAACACAACTAATATTGAGATAACAAATGTCAGAACAAACAAGTACACCACAAGTTAATATGAGTAAAGATATGGGCACCTCTTACTACACCGTCCTCACTATAGCAGGCTCAGACTCCAGTGGTGGTGCAGGCATACAGGCAGATATCAAAAGTATCTCTGCTTGTGGTGGCTATGCTGCTTCTGTTATCACTGCAAGTACCGCACAAAATACCCAAGGTATAAGAGGCATCTACCCTCTTCCTGTCGCACATGTAGTCAAACAACTCGAAGCAGTGCTGAATGACATAATCTTTGGTGCTATTAAAATAGGTATGCTTTACTCTGACGAAATCATACAAGCAGTACAGCAGACACTCAAACAATACCATGTCAAAAACATCGTCTTGGACCCCGTAATGATAGCCACCTCCGGGGATAAACTCATGAATGATGAAGCCATAGAGAGCCTCAAAGCCTTTTTGCCTCATGTTACGCTCATTACCCCCAACATACCAGAAGCAGAATTTTTACTAGGAGAGTGTATAGTAGTGGACAATATGAGAGTATCGGCTAAAAAGCTGGCTGAAATATATCAGACTTCTGTGCTCTTAAAAGGTGGTCACTTAGAACTGAGTGAAAAGATGACAGATGTACTCTACAATTATACTACACAAGAAACAACAGTCATTCACAACCCATTGGTAAAAACACACAATACCCACGGCACAGGATGCACCCTCTCTTCTAGCATAGCTACGTTTTTAAGCAAAGGCTACACTCTGGAAGTTGCCACAAATAAAGGTTGTGCCTATCTAAACAAGGCTATATTTAACGGAAAAGAGAAGATTATTGGGCGGGGGCATGGAGCTGTGAATCATTTTGGGGTTTAGGGGGATATCTAAGGAACTTTATTTTTTGCATCCATCTCTTTCAAATGTCTCTTTTTTATTGTATTAAATTCTTCTTGTGTTAAAATTCCTTCTTGAAGCATAACATGGTATTCGCGCAATAGTTTTTGTTTTCTAATCTCTTTTTCATCAGAAATATTTTGAGGTACCACATAATCTACATGCTCTTCAGGTAAATTTGCAAGATGCTTCTCATCCTTGCATTTATCTTGCAATACATCTTTATTATCTCTGTTTAAGTCATCATCGCTTTTTTTAGGAAAAAAGTGATGTAGCGTATCTTCGGAGAAGGTATCGTTATTACGCACATAAAAGAGTATCCACAATAAAGGAAAGGCAAACACAATAATATCTGCAAATACTTTTGCTGCAGCATAAGAGAAAAACTCTTTCCCCTGCGGTGCATATCTATCTAAAAAGAGATAAATAGCATAAAACAAAGAGAGAATAAATGTATATTTCAATGCATACGAGAGTGCTGATGTGTACGTACTTTTGGATTTCATACCTATTGACCTTTTTAAATAGTAGTTACAACTCTTTTAACAAAGTATAACGATATTCTTATAAAAAAAAGAAACAATAATAATTGACAATTTTTTAACATAATTTTTTCATCTAAGGTTGTTTATTGAAAAAGAGGGTACAATTGAGATGATGAAAGATGATTTCGAGTTCATCTTTTGAGTGTAATGTTAGTGTTTTACCCTGCAAGACCCCCGAAAGACTCTCTACATATAGATTTCACACAATACAAAAATATAAGGCAATAACAATGGCAACATTAGTAAACGGTACAGTTAAATGGTTCAACGATGAAAAAGGTTACGGATTTATCCAACAAGAGAATGGTGGAGATGATGTATTTGTACATTTTCGTCAAGTAAATAACGAACATGGTGGTCGTGTAACATTGGCTGAAGGTCAAGCAGTAACATTTGAAGTAGGTGAAGGTCAAAAAGGCCCACAAGCTGAAAATGTAACACCTTGCTAGTCACAGTTTTGTAGGCACTCATGCCTACAACCACTCTTTTATCTACTCACATTCCCCTCTTTGATATCTTTTAAATAGTCACTATTTTTAGCTTTTAGATACTCATAAATCGCTTTTACCTCTTCATTGGTCAAATAGTAACGTGGCATAACCTTATG
>JALVXW010000132.1 GCA_027038155.1 Sulfurovum sp. | reverse complement strand
AGGCTCCAATGCCTCCAAAATGGCACGAGAGATGGTTTTGCTCGCCCCTACAGTGACATCATCAAAACTTACATAAACAGTGCCAGATACAGGTGTCCAGTTGATGCGAGGCTCTTGTACCTGTATTTGCCGTTGTCTGCCGTTGTCTATGATGGTTTTTGTTACAGTAACATAATAGATATCTCCACGTAAGCCACTATAGGGGGTAACAGTATCGCTGTCATACGTCCAGTAGGGAAGGTAGTAGCCTGAAAGTTTTTGGTCTCCATCTAGGTATTTTTGAAAGGCAGTAGGGGCAAACCAGCGTGAGCCCACCCATGCTTTAAAGCGTGCAAGTGCCTCTTTTTGGGTGACTTTGAAAGGTAAGAGTGATTTTGGGGTAATCTCTTGTATAAAGTCTATAATTGCTGGGGTATCACAAAAAGGGCAGTTGGAGGAGAAGGAGTAAGGAGTAAGGGTAAAGTTGGCCCCACATTTTTTGCAGTGTACCTCTTTTTGTATCTCTTTGTTCTCTTGAGTGTTCAGATCTGTTATGGCACTTGTGAAGTCATACTCTTTTATGATGTAGGTATCATTCTCTATCGCTGTTTGGGTTCTACAAAATTCACACGTGAGTGCACCTGTTGCAGGAGAGAACTTTTGCGGAGCCCCACAAGAGGGGCAGGTAAAGTTGATAGCTGTAAACTGCATTGGTTATGGAAGTGGTGGGGGTGTTTGCGTAAAGTGTTGACCGAGTACACTCTGGGCACTCTCCCAGTTTGACATCCCTTGTGTCCAAACCAGTGTCTCTTTGGTGATGGTACTATCGTTTATATAGGTTTGTATTTGTTCTAAAGAGAAAGGACCTTCTTGTTTGCCGTTGCGTGCTATATAGTATTGGGGTAGTTGTTTGGGTAGTGGCGGTGGTGCATCTGTGCCCAAGCTGTGTGCCATCTGCTGCCCCATAGCGATACCTGCTCCCATCCCTATCATCTCTCCCATCGCACCATTTTCACTGTTGCCTAAAGCCTGTCCGCTTTGGTATTTGAGATGGTCATTGAGGTTGCCTGTAATCTCTCTGCTTGAACGTGCATCAAGGGCTTTTTCTACCTCTTGTGGAAGTGAGATATTTTCAACCAAAATACGTGTAAGTTCCAAACCATACGCTTTAAAAGCAGGAGAAATACGTTCGGTAAGGAAGTTACCAAATGTCTCATAATTGGCCGCAAGGTCAAGCACGGGAGTATCATCTTTGCCCAAAAGTGTGGCAAACTTGGAGAGGATGAGGTTGGTAAGTTGCCCCTCTATCTCCTCGGTAGTAAAGTGACCATCGGTGCCTACTATTTCGTTCAGAAATGTTTTGGCATCATCAATACGTATCTCATACGTACCAAAAGCACGCAAACGCACCATAGAAAACTCAGGGTCACGTACCACAATAGGGTTTTTTGTCCCCCATTTTAGGTCGGTAAAACGTTTGGTATTTAAGAAGTAAACCTCTGCTTTAAAAGGAGAATTAAACCCATGATCCCAGTGCTGCAGGTCTGTTAAAATAGGGATATTTTTTGTCTCTAGTTCATAGATGCCAGGGGTTAAAATATCTGCAATAACTCCCTCATTGACAAACACGGCAAGTTGTGACTCTCGTACGGTAAGTTTTGCTCCATACTTGATCTCATTTCCTTCTCTGTTAAAACGATATACCATCGTATTTGAAGAGTTGTCTGTCCACTCAATAACATCAATAAACTGTCCTGTTATCCAATCAAATAAACCCATCTTATGCCTCCTTGGATGTTTGTGCTATCTCTGGTATCTCTTCTGCTTTTGCTTTGACGGAAAGCAGGGCATCTTTTAGCTCTTTTTCTGTCTGTTGTAATTCTATGAGAGCTGTACTTCGTGCCTCTTTGCCCTCTTGGGCAATACGTAGTGAGTCATTAAGGGTAGCTATAAATGTCTCATTGGCTTTTTTGATGCTCTCTATGTCAAAGATACCTCTCTCCATCTGTGTACGTACTGCAGCATTGGCTTCTCTAAGCCCCTCTGCATTTTTCTCCAAAAGCTCATTGGTAAGGTCTGTTGCACTTTTGGTAGCAATGGCTGCATCGTGGCTTCTAAATATAGCAACCGTTTGAGCCAACTGGTTTCTCCAAAGTGGTACTGTATTGACCAGTGTAGAGGTAATCTTGGAGATAAGTGATTTGTTATTTTCCTGTATAAGCCTAATGCTTGGTAAAGACTGCATGGTCACTTGACGAGAGAGTCTAAGGTCATGTACGCGACGCTCTAGCTCATCTCTAAATCCTCGCATCTCTTTGAGTTCTTGTATTGCCATCATATCATTGTTAGCGTTTCTTACTTTTTCTTCATACGCAGGGAGAATCTGCTCTTCAAGCTCTTCTAATTTGGTCTCTCCTGCTTTAATGTAGAGTTCAAGGTTTCTAAAATACGCTAGGTTTGCATCGTAAAGCTTGTCAAGTGAGACAATGTCGGTCATCAGTTGGCTTTTATGTTTTTCTAGGGCATAGGAGATAGTGTCTATCTGGTCACGTACACTCTCATACTCCTGCACAAATTTTACAATAGGTTTGGTTGCTCCAAAAAGCTTTTGCCACCACGCAAGTTTTCTATTGGGGTTAAATTCATCCATATCAAACCCACGAATGGCTGCAACCATCTCATTGAGTGCAGCTCCTGCTGCACCTATATCTTTATTTCTTACGCCATCAATCATACGATTTGAGACATCATCTAGCTTCTCTTGTGCTGAGGAGCCAAAGTAGATAATAGATTTTCTATCATTTATATCTAGCTCATTGATTGCATCTTGAAGAGCGGTAACCTCATGTTCCATGATCTCTGGTACCTGTGCGGATTGTTTTTCTATGGCTACTTCTATAATTTCTTTTGTTTTTGTTTCCATTTTTTTCCTTTCAAGTGGTTAATTAACCTTTGATTTGCTCTTTTAGTACATCTATATGCACATCCAAATCAAAAGCATTATTATTTTTAAGTCTCTGCAACTCTTCACTTAGCTTCTCTTCTACTTCATCCATAAGTGTGTGTAGCCGTTGTGTGGTTTGCTCATTAATCTCTGCTTCATCAAGCTCTGTGTATGCCTTGGTTACTTTGGCTACGCCATCTATATAGACAGTAAGAAACTTTCGTGCAACACGTACATCTTTTGGGTCCTCTTGAATGGTTTTAAGTATATGCTCTGCTTGTACCAGTGCTTTTTGAAGTTTATCGTGCAAAATAGTATCTTTGATATTTTGCATAGCTATCTCAATTTCAGAGAGTTTGGCTTTTGCTTCACTGATGGTCTCAATGACAAACTCGGCTGAGATGTCACCGATATTTTCCAATTTGTCTTTTTTGGGGTCAAACCCATAAAGAAGAGAGTATCCCACTATCGCAACAATAGCCAAAAATGCCGATTTGACAAGAGGTTGCCCTCCTGAGATAAAAGAGGTAAAAAACGTAGCCCCTCCCAGTAGATACCCTGCAACCATTTTGTAAGGTATCTTTGGAGCTTTGGTGAAGATGCTCTCATGGTAAATACGCTCTTGTACAAAACCTTTTTTTGCCAGTGTTGCAACGGCTAAAAAAAGAAAAAAGCTTATGCCATTTAACAAAAAGGCTTTAATATTTGTTTGAAAAAGTGCTAAGATAACGGCTAAAAACAGAGGTACCAAAAAAAGATAGAGCAGTATCCCCTGCACACTTTTATAGCTTGGTTTTTCGGGTTGTTTGGCTACATAGGGTTTGGCTTTTGACATTATATGTTCCTAAAGTAGATTTGCAAGCGGATACCATACCGCAAACCCTGCAGAAAAGAGCATAAAAAGTAGCCCTAGAGATTTTTTGAGACTTGGTGATAACATAACTATCCTCTTTTAGTGTTTGTTGCTCTTATTGTAGCGTGAAATTGTGAATAAAAGGTGAATGGGGTTTTAAAAATATTTTTTATTAAAATAAATTATACTAAAAAAGAATTAAAAAGTATTTTTTTGTTACCAGTATTTTCTCCCTCTTTTTCAAATATATGCAATCTAATCCCCTGTAGAGCGTAACTTTAATAAAATATTATTTTAATTATTATAAAAATTAATAAATATTATTTATTAAATTACTTGACTTTTAAGGTTTGTCTATGATAGCATGGATACACATTTTGAAAAAAAGGACAAACAAAAATGAAAGTACAAACTTTAACAAAACTCGTCACACTCTCGCTCGTCGCAGCCACAACGCTTCATGCAACAAATGGAGATACGCTTATTGGTGTTGGTGTTAAGGTGCGTAGTATGGGTGGTGCTGGAATTGCAGTAAGCCATTGTGCAGAATCAACACTGATAAACCCTGCACTTATTACCTGTACAAGAGGCACATCGGTCTCATTTGGGGGTACAATATTTATGCCTACTATTGAAGCAACTATGGGTAGGGCTGCTTCTATTGAAAGTGATGCAGACTTGAATGTAATACCAAGTGTCTCTATTTCACAAAAAATAAATGAAAACTGGTATGTAGGTATTGGAATGTGGGGAACTGCCGGTATGGGTGTTGATTATAGAGACGCAAAGCGTACCCCTATGGACTCAGGTAATATGCACATGGTAACCAATCTACAGCTTATGAGTTTTGGGGCAACATTGGCATACACCAAAAACAATTTTGGTGTTGCGGTGACACCTCTTTTGCAATATGGTTCATTGGATATAAATTATAATGGATTTGATGGTAAAAATGTGGGTGCAGGATTGGCACAAGATTTAGGGTTTGGTGTAAATATTGGTGCCTATTATGATTTGGATAATGGGGTGACTTTGGGGGCTATTTATAAATCTAAAATTGAGATGAATTACAGCAATCAGCTCTCGACGGCTACACAGCCTTTTGTTGACTTTGGCATATTCCCAGGTGCGATGAAAGATACACTGGAGCAACCTGCTGAGATAGGTATTGGTATTGGATACACAAGAGGGAGTCATACCTTTGCATTGGATTATAAAAATATTAAATGGTCAGATGCAAAAGGGTACAAAGATTTTGGTTGGGAAGATCAAGATGTTGTTGCAGTAGGGTATGAATATGCACAAGAGAAGTGGAAATTTAGAGTTGGATATAACCATGCAACTCATCCCCTAAAAGAGGCACAAAGTGGTCCTTCTGTTATTCATCCAGGAAGTTATGCCCAATCAGGAGGAAATGCTTTAAACCTATTTAATCTACTAGGCTTCCCAGCAACAGCAGAAGAGCACTATACGTTAGGCGGAACGTATATCTTTAGCAAAAACTTTTCAGTTGATTTGGCATATGTGTATGCACCTAAAACAACAACCACTATGAGTACTATTGTAGGGCTTAACCCGCAAAATGGTGATATATATACGGGACCATCCTCGGTTGATCATACAGAATCAAGTGTCTCGTTCCAGCTCAACTATCGATTCTTTTAATGCATTTTCCTCCTCTTAAAATGGAGGAAAAAGTATTTTTACTTCTTTAGGGAACCTCTAATATAAAGTTTAGACATTAAATAAAAGGAAAAAACATGTTCAATTGGACTACTAAAATTTTTATGATTGTTACACTTCTTGTGGTTACGGCAGTCTCTGCACAAGCAACAAAAATCTCTGCGTATTATACTGCACCATACGCTTCTGTAAAAACAGTAAAATCCAAGCTTGAGAAAGCGGGATTTAAAGTACTTGCTAGCTATGCTCCAGCAGGGCATAATAGTCAAAAAGTACTGATTGTTACCAATAAAAAGCTTATGACACTGGCCAGTAAAAAATCACGGGGCTTTGCGGCTATTCAAAGAGTGATGGTGGACACCAAAGCAAAAACAGTTATGGTTACAAACCCTAGTTACTGGTTGGCCGCTTTTATGCAAAAAAAGTATAAAGCTTCGGATGCAACTGCTGTTCAGAAGGCTCTGCGTAGTGCACTTGGTAAGCTTACTGCTACAAAAGATCTGCTTGATGACGATGAACTATCTGGATATCACTTTATGATTGGTATGCCTTACTATAATGATATGATTGAATTAAAAACGGGTGCCAAAGTAAAGGAAAAAAAGAAAATATTTGAGCTTAAGCTTGCAAATGGGGCTACACTTATTGGTGTAAATATAGGTAAAGCAACTGAAAAATTTGTAGATAAAATTGGTGCAGATAAGGCTCTTTTGCTTCCCTATACTATCTTGATAGAAGGCGGAAAAGGGTATGCACTTCATCCAAAATACTATATTGCACTCTCCTATCCACTTCTCTCTATGGGGCAGTTCATGGGTATTTCAAGCATTCCCAATGAAATTGAAGAGAGGCTAAACAAATCTTTAAAATAGGATTTGTTTGCAAACACTATGCGGTGTTATTAAGAAAAGCTAAAGTACCATGTCTACATCGTCATGGTCTTCAAAATATTTGAAGATTTTATTGCGTTCCTCTTCTGTATCTACGATGCATGATGCGTTGTAGGCATGGAATTTTCCTGTTTTAGATTGGTTCCCTGGTGTGCAAATGTGTTTTTTGTCTCCTGTCTCTTTCATAATATGTTTAATACACTTTTCAAGTGCCTCTTTGTCTCTACCAATAATTTTAAATCCCCATGTTGTAGGGTAGTTTATCTCTGGTCTTTTGGGGGTTTTTTTATCAAAAACTTGCATTTTTTCTCCTTTTATCTGTTGAAGTCACCAGAGTCTCCTCCAGACTTATGCTCTAGTTGTATATTTTTGAGTATCATTCCTTTATCTATGGCTTTAAGCATATCATAGATAGTAAGCAACCCTACACTCACACCAGTAAGTGCTTCCATCTCTACACCTGTTTGCCCTGTAAGTTTGGCAGTGACTGTAAGTTTGAACCCTGGGAGCTCAGGAAGCTCTTGGATGTCTGTCTTTATAGATGTTAGCATGAGTGGATGGCACATGGGAATAAGTGTTGAGGTCTGTTTGGCACCCTGAATGGCTGCGATGACGGCAGTCTGGAGTACGGGACCTTTTTTTGCATTGTTGGCAATAACGGCATCAAATGCAGCTTGCCCTACTGCTATAATGCCTGAAGCTGTAGCAACTCTAGTTGTGGGCACTTTATCTCCTACATCTACCATTTTGGGTTTGTTTTGTTCATCAAGATGAGTTAAATTCAAGATATTTCCTCAATTTTTTATTTATTTTAACATAATAAGTGATGCAAATATATAATAAGTGACGGGAAAAGAGAATTATTGACGATTTTAATTTAAATATAAATTACTTTTAACATCAAAAGGAGTATACTTTTTTCTGAAATGATTAAGGAGAAATATGAATTATGCCTATCTAAGACAGATGCCAGATAATAGAGATATGTCTGAGCAACAACGTAATATTCTCTCATTTTCATTGACTCAAAAGTTGGAGATTGATAAAGAGGTAATAGAGTATTCAAGCAAGAATCACCCCATAGAGGAGCGAAAAAAGTTTGAAGAGTTTATGCACTCTCTTGAAGAGGAGAGTAACATCATTGTTGACACACTATCTGTATTGAGTGACCGTGCTGACGAGCTTATTAAGATAATTACTTGCATGTTAAGTCGTAGAATTAATCTTTTTATAGCAAGCAGCAAGGTTAAACTTAATAAGGAGACAACGGTAGTAGAGATATTTCCACTGCTTAATGATCTTCGTGAGGCACAGAAAGAGAAGTCCAGCCAGATAGGACGCCCCAAAGGAAGCCGTTCTTCATCTAAGTTTGACAAGTATCAGGCACAGATTATATCTCTTTTAAGAGATGGTAAAAATGTAAGTGCCATAGCAAGAGAGTTGGAGGTTAGTAGAAGTTCTTTGAAAGACTACATTGAATCAAGAAAGATAAAAGAGTTGGTAGATGGCTCTTGGATGGAAGTAAACTCTGCACAAGAGATGGCAGGTGTGGACAACACTATATTGGTATGTCCATTTGAACAATAAAATAAAGAAAGGATATTGTAGATGCAAACAGTAGTAAACGAAGAGAACAAACCTAAAAAAAATCAGGCAAAAGAGTACCTTAAAGGGTGGGTGCCATACAGAATTAAGAGATATTGGGCATATGCAATTGCAACAATTTTTGCACTTGTGATGCCATTTATTACTATTGGGGGCAATCACCTCTTTTTGCTTAGTTTTGATCATAAAAAGTTGCACTTAGCAGGTGTGGCATTTGATATGCAAGAGCTATACTTGATGCCATTTTTGTTAATGTTGCTTTTTTTAGGTATTTTTGCTGTAACGGCAGTAGGTGGTAGGGCATGGTGTGGATGGGCTTGTCCTCAAACGATTTTCCGTGTGATTTATAGAGACGGGATAGAGACAAAACTTCTTGGTCTTCGTAAGCGTATTAAAAATAAGCAAAAAGATCCGGATATGAGTAAAACTGAAAATCAGATCAAAAAAGTAGTTGCCATTTTGCTTTGGTCTATTTTGGCATTCATTGCAGCTGCAGACTTTCTTTGGTTCTTTGTTCCTCCAGAAGATTTCTTTAGGTATGCCGCAAACCCAAGTGAGCATATGGTTCTTTTTGGGATGTTGGTCAGTATTGCACTGTTTATTATAGTAGATGTTGTATTTATCAAAGAAAATTTTTGTATTTACATCTGTCCTTATAGCCGTGTTCAGTCTGTACTTTATGATGATGATACTATTATGGCTATCTATGATCCTCATCGTGGTGGAGAGATATATCAAGGGCATGGAGCAGACAAACATAAAGTATATAGTAAAACAAAAGATTTGCGTGCCGCTGAGCCAAACTCAGAGTGTACAACATGTGAGAGTTGTGTAACTGTATGTCCAACGCATATTGATATTCGTAAAGGTCTTCAGCTTGAGTGCATCAACTGTTTAGAATGCGTAGATGCATGTACTACTGTTATGGGAGCTTTAGGTAAACCGTCACTTGTAAGATGGTCAAGTGAAAAAGAGACTATTGCTCAAGCAGGTAAGACAAAATATCTTAGACCTAAGGTAATTGCTTACTTTACTGTATTGGCTATTGTGCTTGTTGCACTGTTTGTGATGGGAAGCAAAAAAGAGCATATGCTACTAGATATTAATAAAGGGCAAAGACTCTATAAGACATTGCCTCATGGTGTGGTACAAAATGACTATATCTTTATGTTTGCCAATACAGACAGTAAAGATCATACCTATTATTTTGATATTGTAGGTAATGATAAAATTAAGATCAAAAGACCAACAAAACCATTTAAAATACCTGCAGGTAGAAAAAAGAAAAAAGTAGTGGTATTTGAAACACATGAAGCACTTGGAGAAAATACGCGTAAAGATATACCTATTCCTGTAAAAATAAAAGCGTATGCCGTAGACGATAAAGAGAAGATCGTTATTGATAGACAAGCAGTATTTGTTTATCCCCGAGCAGATTTAATTAAAAAATAAGAGGCGGAAGATGAAGAGAGTATTGGTTTTAGGTGGTGGTTTTGCTGGCGTTGAGGTTGCTATCTTTTTAAGAGAGCAAGAGATAGATGTCACACTGGTAAGTGACAGGGACTACTTCTACATTTACCCTACATCTATATGGATACCAACAGGAGAGGTTACAAGAGAAGATGTCTCTGTGCCTCTTGATAAGTTAGCGATGAAACATGGTTTTGAGCTTATTGTTGATCCCGTTGAGAAGTTTGAAGCATCTCAAAAAAAGGTAACACTTTCTAGTGGGAGAGTGCTTGAAGACTTTGCGTATATTGTGGTTGCACTTGGACAAGACAAGATAGAGTTAAAAGGCATGGAGCATACGCTTTCTATCTGCGGTAAGCCAGAAGAGGCAACTGCTCTTTATGAGAAGCTTGATGCATTAACACTTAAAGGTAGTGGCAAGATTGCCATGGGCTTTGGTGGTAACCCTAAAGATAGTTCTGCTGTTCGTGGTGGTCCAGCCTTTGAAGTGCTTTTTAACGTGCATCACTTTTTAAAGAAAAAAGGAATTAGGGATAACTTTGAACTTACTTTCTTTGCTCCTATGGAGAAGCCTGGACAGAAGATGGGAGATAAAGCTCTTGTGATGATGGATAAGATGTTTGGTATGACAAATATCAAAAAGCAAGTTGGTGTGAAGATTACACAATTTGTAGAAGATGGTATAATGTTTGAAGATGGCACTAAAGTTGAGTCTGATTTGACTATGTTCATCTCTGCAGGTATTGGACATAGCATCTTGATGAAGTCGGGCTTGCCACTAAGTGAAGCTGGATTTGTTGTAACCAATGAGTACAATGAGGTAGAAGGATTTGAAGGAATCTACGCCATAGGGGACTCAGTATCTCTTATGGGGCCAGATTGGAGAGCCAAGCAAGGTCATGTGGCTGAGGTTATGGCGAGAAATGTAGCTTATAATATCAATACAAAGATAGAAAAAATCTACTCTAAAAGAAGTTATAAAGAGCATATAAATATCTTGTGTGTTATGGATACTGGCAATGGTGCAGCGTTCGTTTATAGAGATAATAGAGGTGGCAAGATGATTCCTATGCCTGTGGTTGGGCACTGGATGAAAAAAGGGTGGGGCTGGTACTGCCGTAACTCTAAACTAGGAAGAATCCCAAGAATTCCAGGGATGTGAGAACTGTAATAAACGACACCTGTGTGTTGTTTATAGGTTTAAATCTGAAACGGTCGCAGTGAAGCAAAGCCGTGTATGCTAAAACAATAAAATATAAATAAAACAAGGAAAATACAAATGAAACAAATTACAGTTATGGAGAAATATCCAGTATTTACTATTGAAGTAGATAAGAGCGAGACAACTTTTTGTAATGTAGATGAGATAATTGCTTATTTGAAAATCAAGATAGAAGAGCATCCGGTAGCAGTAGTTATAGGTGTTTTTGACCACTATGCACATACATCTAGCCTAGAAGTGGGTGAAATATCTGATAGTATCAAAGATGCTAAAAACCTTATTTGTTGTTTTGGAAAGGCTTTGCCTAAGCCAGAAGTTATGGCTGTGCGTCCACGCTCTTTTGGTATTGCAGATATGGGAGAGAGTTTTGTAGTGAGCTTCATGGAGGCACCAAATCCAGATGCCAATGCGGCCATGGAAAAGTGGGTCAAGGCCATTGCAAATAGATAAAAATTGATATAAATCAAGAAAAATAGTTTAATTAAGACTAAATTTATCCGAATTAAGTCATAATACGTGTATCAAATTATTTAAAGGATATTAAATGGCAACAGTAACATTTAAAAATGACATCGTATGCAACCTTGGCGGTACAGAAATTAACGTAGGTGATACAGCACCAGTAGTTACAGTAGTAAACTGTGATCCAATGCTTCAAGATGAGCAAGTAGGCGGAGAGGGTAAAGTACAACTTGTGGTTGCGGTACCTTCACTAGACACTGGTGTGTGTGATGCAGAGACTAGAAGATTTAACACAGAAGCAGCAGCACTCAAGGGTGTTGAGGTCATCACAGTATCTATGGACCTTCCATTTGCTGCAGCGAGATGGTGTGGAGCAGCTGGTATTGAAAACCTAAAAGTATGTTCTGACTTCAGAAACAAAGATTTTGCTAACGCGTATGGTGTACTTCTTGCAGACGGTCCTTTAGCTGGTGTAACTGCTAGAGTGATTTTTGTGATTGGTAAAGATGGAAAAGTAACCTACAAACAAGTGGTTCCAGAAATTACACAAGAGCCAAACTACGAAGAGGCTATCGAAGCAGCTAAAGCAGCGTGCTAATCTCTTGGCAAAACCCTTTTTGGTTTTGCCATACTCCATAAATTATATCTCTCCTCCTCTTTTTCCCAAATCTCGAAATAGGATTCTTTGGATTTGTATTATGCTCGTATTTATGGGGTTTGCAGAAAATTTGAGTCGCACCCGTAGGTTCGGCGATAATTTTATGCGAAGCACGTGAATGCGATGATGAT
>JALVXW010000131.1 GCA_027038155.1 Sulfurovum sp. | reverse complement strand
TAGCCTATAGCCTTTGGCTAACAAAAAAGATTTGTTTAGGTTGATGCAGTAGGTAAAACCATTATCGCTCGCTACCGTGTACCTCAAAAATGTAAAAAAATCACTCTGTATGTTTAGTCTAGTCATGATGTAAAAGAGTTTTACTTAAAATAGACTGATTGGTCTATTTTTTATACTCTTCTAGTGTTTGAAGTATGAATTTACTATGTCTGATGAAGTGTTTAGAAGAAGACAAAGAGAGAGAGACAACACACCCCACGTACTCTCTAGTATATACGCCGCAAAATCTTTTGTAGGCAACCCCTCTGCAAACTCACCATCTTCAACACCTTTTTGCAGTAACAACGCTAAATCATCTTGCATCTGTACCACTTTACTGCTTAGAAGGCTATCAAATACCTCATCCACAGGTGAGAGCTCAACCATGAGTCTATAGAGTGGACAACCATAGGTGATAAGTGGCTTGTTTCTACTCATACCTGCAAAAGTGCCTCGCAAAGCATCGGTTACGCTACCACCCTCTTTTTTCTCAAAATCAAAAAAAAGCTCCATCTTGGGAAATAGCCGCTCCTGAACCATGGCCAAAACAAGCTCTTTTTTACCCTTAAAATGATGATACATCGACCCTTTGGGAATGCCAGCTTTTTTAAGTATGCTATCTACAGACGTAGCCGTATAGCCATAGATATAGACCTCATCGAAGGTAATATCTAAAAGTTTTTCTCTGGTTTGTTGTTTTTTCATTCAGTATGCTCTTTGTCTAAAAACTGCTACTATATGCACTCTATCTTCTTGTATCATATAGCAGATAGTATATCCACGCACTATCATGTCATGTCTGTTTTCATCATCTATATAATGACTTTTTCTACATCTTTGGGGCATAAAGTTAAGAGATTCAATGGACTCTTGAAGTTTAATCAAAAAACGTCTTGCTTGTACCCCTGTATCAACCTCTTTTATATATGCATAGATATTGATTAAATCTTTTTGAGCTTCAGGCTCAATGATGATACGATATGATGTCATTTAGTCAGCAAATCTTCAAAAAATACTTTTGATACTCTACCACTTGTAGGAGTAATATTTTTAATAGATTTTTCTACTTTTGCTTTGGCTTCCTCGTAAGATATTGCAGGGTAGTCATACATTTTCACAGCAAAAGGAAGCCCCTTCTCCTGTACAACCATAGATACAAATATATTTACAGCCTCTGTAAAATTCATCCCCAAAGAAGAGAGAATCTCTTTTGCCTCGGTAAAGGTTTTCTCCTCTAGGCGAAGACTTGTTTGTACTTTAGACACAACACACCTCCTTAATATATAACTGCATTATATACCATTTGGTGTATTATGTCAATGACAACTATTTCACCGTCTTCTTACCCGCTTTGATCCAGCCATTTTCTATGCCATCTTTAAGCTCATAGACATGTTCAAAACCCATCTGAGAAAGCCCTTTACCCAATACATTGGAACGGTTTGCATGGGCACAGTAGATGAGTATGGGCTCTTTTTTGTCTTTGACCAAATGCCCAAGTTCAAAAAACCATCCTGCCAAATCTGGCTGTCCACTAGGGGTAAAAAACATCATCTTATGTGCACCTTTTATGATGCCTGTCTGCTTCCACTCCATTGGTGTACGTATATCTATCGTCGGATACCCTTTTGCCATTAGCTTTTCAAATGTATCTACATCCACTGTTTTAAACTCTGCAAAGAGTGCTGTAGTTAGTAATCCTGCTATGAGTAATAATTTTTTCATCATACGTCCTTCGTTATTTTTAGATAAAAGTCTATCTTATTTAGGTTAACCTACCTCTATCCAACGTTGCATCAAAACATTTTTAAGTGCAGTTGCGTCACTACTGCGTATATGGTAGCTATCTGTTTTGGTCTCTATCTTCAGCAGTGGCTTCCAGAAAAACAACATACATCCATAATTACCAAAAATATCTCTTAGCCTCCATGGCACAACATTGAGTGCAAGCACATCACTCTTCTCTATAACCACAGGCTTACTTCCCACAATATAGACTCTTTGAGAGGTAACATCAATACGTGCATGGTAGCGTACCAGCCATCTATATATAGCAAGCATCAACACAATAGGCATAATGTTCTCTATCAGATCTACAAAAAAACTATATGGTAAATCCAAACTACGAAGATAGTTTGAGTCATGCATCATAAAATGTAACACCAAATAGACTATCCAGTCATAAAGCATTCCTGCTGCAAATGTAATAAACATAAACACCATAAAACCACACAATCTATTGGCAATACGTTCTGAAAAAATAATATCTCTTTTGCTATAGCCTACGCCTCTTAATGCAAACATATAGTGGCTAAATCTAAAGTAGAAAAACAACACCATAAAGAGAACAACAAAGCCCAAAATCACACTATCACCCTTAAAAAGATAGTAGTCTCTACAGATATTCTCATAACTGTTTTCAGGAATAAAAGTCTCTACAAGCACCTTTCTAAACTTTTGGGGCGTGATGCTCTTAAAAAAATCATAATGTGTATGGTTTGCTATATGGTGGTCACTACGCATATGCTCCGCTTTATCTATACGATTACTTAAAGAGTCACTGTCATACTCTACGGCACTGTAACGCTTGCTATACTCATCTAGTGCCTCTTGTATCATACTCTCATCCATGTGTGATACATACGATTTAATGGTCTCTTTGACTATCTTGATATTTTCATCAAAATCATCATGCAACCCATCAAACGATACTGCCACAATACCTGCACCACGCGAGTTGTTACTGTAGGTAGAGACTGTATAGCTTTTGCCTGCTTTGTTTCTGAGTTT
>JALVXW010000130.1 GCA_027038155.1 Sulfurovum sp. | reverse complement strand
AGACTATGGAGGACACACTAATGGCAATACTAGACAAAGAACACTTAAGAGCAAACCTTGACAAGGTCATCTGGAATATAGAGGAGGCACGTATCTCTGTAAGCGAACATCATATTGTACAGCTTGTTGCAGTAGGAAAATATACTGAAGTTGAAAATATAGAAACCCTCTACAGTTTAGGACAGCGTGCTTTTGGAGAGAATCAGGTACAACAACTTAAAGAGCGTATGGCAACACTAGAAGAGTTGCCGCTTCAATGGCAAATGATAGGCACACTCCAAAAAAACAAGATTAATCATCTTATAGACCTACACCCTACGCTTATGCAGTCACTTGATAGTTTGGCATTGGCTCAAGAGCTTAACAAAAAACTTGAAGCCAAAGAGAGCAAAATGGACTGTCTACTTCAGATAAATGCGGCTAATGAAGCCACAAAATCAGGATTTAACTCTCAAGAGGCTTACGATATGTATCAACAAATCAAAGAGAGTTGTCCACATATCAACCTAAAAGGTGTCATGACCATAGGGGCACACAGCGAAGATACAAAGCTTATACAACAAAGTTTTGAGACAACACATGCCATCTATGAAAAATTACAAAAAGAGGGAGCCACTCTCTGTTCTATGGGAATGAGCAATGATTACCCGTTGGCGATCAAGTGTGGTTCAAACCTTGTACGTGTAGGGTCTGCATTGTTTAAATAAAAAGATTAAGCCAAAAAAACTGCAAAACAAATCATTAGAAATATTGTCACCCTTTACAGAATATCTATTGTGTTGCAATAAACTCTACATTAATCTCGTATGCACGTTTGGCTTGGTGTTTGCCAAAGCCAAACTGTTGCAGTTGCTTCAGGTAGGCCACTAAGCCTTTATTGAAATCTATATTTGATGAAGCAGAAATAACCCTAAAGACAAACGAGCCACTAGGTTCTACTTTTATCCACACTTTTGCCTTTTCTCCTGCATACTCACTCTGAGCAGGCCAACCCTTTAGCTTCTGTTCTATAAGGGCGAAATAGGCATTTTCAATACCGCTGTCACGCTGCTTTTGAATTTTTTGTGTCTCTTGCAGTAAATCACTGGCACTTTTGTCTCTCTTTTGTGTATGCTTTTGCTTTATTTGAGATGTTGCAGGTTTTTTATTTGTTTTTAGATTGGCAAACAAATCCTTAGGTTTGTTTCTCTTTTTGATAACTCTTTTTTTAGGCGGTTTTTTTATTTTTTTAGGCTTTGTTTTTTTAACAATCTTCTCTTTAATAATCTTTTTTCTTCTATTGATTTTTTCAGGAACTCTCTTTTTTTTAGGTTTTTGTTTTATCTTTTTCTTTAGAGGTGGTGTTTTTTTTGGAACTTCTTTATGTGTACTACTTTGCTCTTTGTGTGTAGGTGCATGCATGGTTATACGAATATGATTCTCGTTTTTTTTGACATAGTGTATAGATTTTTTCTGATGATAACTATTGAAGTAATAGATAAGCAAACCAAACAGAGAGAGATATATCCCTATGGCAATCAAACCAGAGAGAAGCGTAGAAGATTTTACATTCATAACGTAATCAAAGAGACCTGTTCAAAACCAGCAGCTTTTACACTCTTTAAAATATACATCACATATTGATACCTTAATGCCTCATCTGCACGGATATAGACCTCTGAAGTTTTATCATACTTCACAGACTGATTGACAAAATCATCTGCAAAAGTATCTAAGGTATAGGTATCTTTATTAAGATATATCTTTTTATCTTTATCTATACGGATGGTAAGGGTTTTTGGTTTTGTAACCTGTAGTGTTTGTGTACCTTGTGGCAAAGTAATCTTCTCTTGAAATGTCATAGTCGGAGCCGTCACCATCAAGATAGCCATAAGTACCAACATTACATCTACAAGTGGCGTAATATTTAAATCTGGACTATCATCCCATGAATACACTGCTAATCCTTCTTAGAGAGTATTACTTCCGCCTGAGAAGAGAGCAAAGAGGAGAGCTCATACGCTTTACGCTTGAGGATAAGATGAAAGGTGTAGGCAAAAATAGCTACCGCGATACCAGCAGCCGTAGCAATAAGTGCTTCAGATATAGCAGGAGCAACCACAGATAAAGAGGCACTAGATTGTGTGCCCAGTTTTGAAAATGTCTCAAGGATACCAATTACTGTACCAAACAGACCAATAAAAGGAGAGGTTGAAGCGATAATAGAGAGCCAGGTAAGCCCTTTTGTCGCAACCCTGATTGCATCTGAAGATGCTGCTTCCAGTATGGCTTTGTTGGGGTGCTCCACACGAGAGAGATAAGTAAAAATAAGTGAATTGTCTGCCACTGATTTTGACTGACCTGAATAGAGTGCTTTAAGTGATCGTGCTTCTACATTGATACGAGAACGTAAAACATAAAATCTATCTAAAAAAATCCAAAAAGTTGTGACAAAATACAAAGAGAGTAAAGACAGTACAACTATTGTAATTGCACTGCTTTGACTGAAATAAATAGTAAGAGCATCCAAGCTAGAAAGACTTTCCAATTTGTTCTACTTTTGCAACAGCTGCTGCAATAGCTGAGTTAGAAGATTCTGTACTTTTTAACAATGCTTTTGCCTCTTCTAGTGCTTTAGCCAAATCGCTATCGTCACCACTTAAAGCAACTGCACCATCTACGATACATGTTGTTTTGCCTTCATCTACTTTGACATACCCAGAATTGATAGCCACGGCTACCTCTTTGGCATCTGTTTTTTCATAGACAATGACACCTGTATCCAATAACGATACCAAAGTCGCATGACCAGCTAAAACACCGAATTCACCTTCAGAACCTGGTAAGTTAACTTGTTTGACTTCACCATCAAATATTACACCATTGGGTGTAATGATTTCTAGTTTCATGAATTCCATAGTTATCCTTTTAAGATAGATGCTTATTTAGCATTTATCTTATCGTTTTTAGCAATTGCCTCATCCATATTACCAACCATATAGAATGCTGCTTCATTCATGTGGTCATATTTACCTTCAAGAAGACCTTTAAATCCTTCAATGGTATCATCAAGTGTCACATAAACACCTGGAGAACCAGTAAATACTTCTGCAACGTGGAAGGGTTGAGAAAGGTATTTTTCAATCTTTCTTGCTCTTTCAACCACAAGTTTATCATCTTCACTAAGCTCATCCATACCAAGAATTGCGATAATATCTTGAAGATCTTTGTACTTTTGAAGAATTTGCTGTACACCTGTTGCCACAGCATAGTGCTCTTCACCAACAATTTGCGGATCAAGCATTCTAGATGTTGAATCAAGAGGATCAACCGCAGGGTAGATACCTTTTTCAGCAATCGATCTGTTAAGTACTGTTGTTGCATCCAAGTGAGCAAATACAGAAGCTGGAGCTGGGTCAGTCAAGTCATCTGCTGGAACATAGACAGCTTGTACAGAGGTGATTGAACCTTTGGTTGTTGACGTAATACGCTCTTGAAGTGCACCCATCTCACGTGCTAGTGTGGGTTGGTAACCAACTGCTGAAGGGATACGACCAAGAAGTGCAGACATCTCTGAACCTGATTGTGCAAATCTAAAGATGTTATCAATAAACATAAGCACGTCAAGTCCCATCTCGTCTCTAAAGTACTCAGCCATTGTAAGACCTGTAAGTGCAATACGGTTACGTGCTCCTGGAGGTTCACTCATTTGACCATAACAGAGGGCAACTTTGTCAAGTACGTTTGACTCTTTCATTTCGTAGTAAAGGTCATTACCTTCACGTGTTCTTTCACCTACACCTGCAAATACTGAGTATCCTGAGTGTTTCATAGCAACGTTGTTGATAAGCTCCATAATAATAACGGTTTTACCAACACCCGCACCACCAAAGAGTCCAACTTTTCCACCTTTATTGTAAGGAGCCAAGAGGTCAACAACTTTAATACCAGTTTCAAATACTTCTGTTTTTGTACTCTGCTCTTCAAATGATGGAGGATCCCTATGGATTGACCAGTGCTCTTTTGCATTGACTTCACCTGCATTATCAATTGCTTCACCAACCACATTGAAAATACGACCAAGTACCTCTTCACCTACTGGAACCTTGATAGAGTCACCAGTTGCTTTCACCTCTTGACCTCTCACAAGACCTTCACTCATATCCATAGCAATGGTTCTTACTCTGTTGTCACCAAGTTGTGCTGCCACTTCCAAAACCAATTTTTGCTCTTTACCATCAACTACATTGATTGTCTCTAATGCCTCATTAATCTCTGGTAGATAGTCTGTAAAATCCACATCAATTACTGGACCTAAGACTTGTACTATTTTACCTGTCATTTCTTCTCCTAATTTATTATTTCAATTCAAAAGTAGCTAGCTATGCGAATGCTCCCTCAAGGAGAATTCAGCGTTAGCGTAGCAAAAATAGGCTTTGCCTATTTTTGCATTCTACTTCATAGACTCCATACCACTGATAATTTCAATAAGTTCAGTAGTAATTGCTTCTTGTCTTGCTTTATTATATGCGATGTTTAGCTCTTTAACCATCTCTTTGGCATTTTTGGTTGCTGCATCCATAGCCTGCATACGTGCTGAATGCTCTGCTGCAAGCGAATCAATCAGTGAGTAATACATGGTGTACTCCACATAACGCTTTACCAAAGCATCCAAAAGCGTATCGTCATCATCTGGTTCCACCTCAAGCTCTGAAGTAGATACAGAATTTAATTCTAAACGTGAACTATCTACAGGCAATACCTGATCCACGCGCAACTCTTGTGTAATCATATTGACATAACCATTGTGCACAACAATAATCTTGTCTGTATCCCCATTTACGTAAGCGTCTGCAACTTCTGAGATAAACTCAGATGCTGTCTTAAAGTCTGGGGCTGCAGAGAGACCAATAATTTCATCACTAAGTTCAATATTGTTAAACTTAAAGAAATCAATACCTTTTCTTCCTACAGCTCTAAGACGTACTTTTACATCTTTTGCTTTATACTCTTCAAGTAGCCTACTTACACTTTTGATTGTTTGTGAATTAAACCCGCCACAGAGACCTTTGTCAGCGGTGATAAAAACGATATCTACTTTTTTAGGATTTTGTACATCCCTAAAGTAAACATTGTCTAATCCATCCGCATTTGCATTTTGCATTTTTTGGGCAATCTCTGTTAAGAGTTCAGTCAGCTTTTCTGCATAGACTCTAGACTTTTTGGCAAGCTCTTCTGTTCTTTTTAGTTTTGCAGAAGAGACAAGCTTCATAGCGTTTGTAGTCTTCTGTGTATTCTTCACAGAAGATATTTTACGCTTTATCTCTTTTAAATTAGCCATTTTTTAGCCTTTCTTATGCTGTAAAAGAAGCTTTAAAATCTTCGATAGCTTTTCTTAACTCTGCATCCGTATCATCAGAGATTTTTTTCTCATTTCTGATAGTATCAAGAATGGTTGCATATTTTGCTTCCATAAATGGCATAAGTTCTGCTTCAAATTTCGTTACAGAGGATGCAGGAATATCATCAAGATAACCATTGGCACCAGCAAAAATAATAACAACTTGTTTTTCAATAGCTACCGGAGAGTATGGTCCTTGCTTCAATACTTCAACCATTCTTTGTCCACGCTCTAGCTGACCTCTTGTATGGTCATCAAGATCCGAAGCAAACTGTGCAAAAGCTTGAAGCTCTCTAAATGAAGCCAAGTCAAGTCTAAGTGTACCAGAGACCTGTTTGGTTGCCTTAATCTGAGCAGCTCCACCTACACGAGAAACAGAGAGTCCAACGTTAATTGCAGGTCTGATACCTGAGTTAAAGAGATCTGTTTCTAAGAAAATTTGACCATCGGTAATAGAGATAACATTTGTTGGAATATACGCTGCAACATCACCTGCTTGTGTCTCAATGATTGGGAATGCAGTAATAGAACCAGCACCTAACTCATCTGAAAGTTTTGCGGCACGCTCAAGCAGTCTTGAGTGTAGGTAAAAAACATCCCCTGGATATGCTTCACGACCTGGAGGACGTCTTAAAATCAATGACATCTCTCTGTATGCAACAGCGTGTTTAGAGAGGTCATCATAGAAGATAACGGCATGTCTTCCATTGTCCCTGAAGTACTCAGCCATTGTCACACCTGCATAAGGAGCCAAGAACTGTAATGCTGAAGACTCAGCCGCACCAGCAGTTACAACAATTGTATAATCCATGGCACCATGCTCTTCAAGTTTTTTTACTGTAGCTGCTACAGTTGAAGCTTTTTGTCCAATAGCTACATAAATACATACAACATCTTGACCCTTTTGGTTAATAATTGTATCAATTGCCAACGTTGTTTTACCTGTTTGTCTGTCACCAATAATAAGCTCTCTTTGCCCACGTCCTACTGGCACAAGTGCATCAATTGCTTTAATACCGGTTTGAAGTGGTTCATGTACTGATTTTCTCGCCATAATTCCAGGTGCTTTTTCCTCTATGAGTCTAGACTCGGCTGCTTCTATTGCACCTTTTCCATCTACAGGCTCACCAAGTGAATTAACAACTCTTCCCATAAGTGCATCACCTACAGGTGTTTTAAGAAGCTCACCAGCTCTTTTTACACTCATACCTTCTCTGATACCAGCACTTGAACCAAGTACAACTACACCTACATTTGCCTCTTCTAGGTTAAGCACAAGACCTTTTGCACCATTATCAAACTCAACAACTTCACCAGCCATAACATTTTTAAGACCATATACTGTTGAGATACCATCGGCGATACCTACCACTTTACCTACTTCATTGATATCTACATCAATTTCAAAATTTTCAATTCTCTCTTTGATAATTGAAGATATTTCATCTGCTTGCAATTTATTTGCCACTTCTACTCCTTTACTGTTTACTTAAACTATAATGATTTTTTAACAAAATCAATCAGTTGTTCTTTAACTCTCTGTCTAGAGAAGTTTACCTCTATACCCAAATCATCTACAGATACACGCAATCCATCAAAATCTGCTTTTTCCTGTGTAAGCTTAATGGTGGAACCTGTATATTTTTTCAGTGTCTTTTCTAACTCTTTTACTGCTTCTTTGTCGAGTGATGATGCACTTTGCACTACACCATGATACTTATTTGAAAGACGTTGCTGATCGGCATTTAAAACTTTTGTAATGGCAGGAATTAAATCCAATCTGCCATTTTCACCTAAAATTTTAATAAAGTTTACAAGTGAAGTATCTGCTTTGCTACCAAGTGCTAAAAGAATCATTTCTGTTTTCTTTTCAGCAGATACGATAGGAGAGGCCAATGCGGACTGAACCTCTTCTTTACTTACAACTTCAGAGAGTATATTTAATACCTCTAAAATAGAAGGAACATCTTTCACAACAGATGTAAGTGCATCTGCATATCGTTTTGCAATTAACTCTTCCATACTTATGCCACCTTCTTAGAGATAATTTCAACCACTTTAGATTCATCAAGGTTAATATCTTCTGTTGTGATATTTTCACTTAATACTTCATCAATCGTCTCTCTTGCAGATTTACGCTCTTCTAAAGTAATTTTTTCTTCAAATTGTTTCTCAAGAAGCAAGATCTCGTTCTCGTTTGTTTTGGCAATCTTTTCCGATAAAATCACTGCTTCTTTTTCTGCATCTGCAATAATTTCATTGGCTCTTTTTTCACTTGCTTTTAAACGTGCCTGTGCCTCTTTCTTTTCATTTTTTGCAGCTTGCAACTTCTCTTCAATCTCTTTAAGTTGCTGTGCAATAGCCGCACTTCTTCCCTTAAAAAAATCTTTGATAGGGTTGGCTACCAAATAGTATAGAAGTGCAGCAAAGATAGAAAAGTTTATCACTCTTGGCCAAAAATCACTCTCTCTACCTGTTTGCAAAAAGTAACGACTCTCTTCACCACTTGCATGACCACTTGCTAAAAGCATAGCAGGTACTACAAGTAGAGATAATAGTATTAATTTTTTCATATTTATCCCTTCTTATAATTTGCTAAACTTAGCTTTTAGACTCTCTTTAAAAAGAGGCATTTGTGATAAAAGAGTATTTTTCAATATCTCTTTTTCGGAGTTTAACTTCTCTACGAATGTATTGTATTGGGTTTCCAATTCACGTTGTTTTGTCTCAATCTTACCTGCAGCTAATGTTTTTTCATTCTCAATAGCTTTTTGTCTAATTGATGCAGCTTCACTCTTAGCATTGCTAATCATTTCATCTGCTTTAGCATTTAATTCGTCTACATTGCCACCAACACTTTTGGCTGCTTCTAAATCTTTTGCTATAGAGGCATCTCTATCATCCATAAATCTAACCAATGGACGAAATAGCATATTATTTAAAAGAACAAGAAGGGTTAGAAACAAAGCAAGAACAAATAACATCAATGGTAAATGTATGTCAAGCATTAAATCTCCTCATGTAATTTCGCATAATTTTACCATTATGGAGATGAGATATTGGTTAAATTCTACTCTTTTTGCAGGAATGTGAGAAAGTTTGCAACATCTTCTTCGTTATCAAAATAGATTTCTACACTTTTTGATTTTATTTTATGAGAAAAAGGTAATAGTTCTTTCAATGAACCTTTATAATCTTTCATTATATTTTTAGAGGCTGTGCTCTGTTTTGAGGGATTGTTGGAAAGATTTTCTTTATGGTTTTTAACTATATGTTCTGTTTCACGGACACTCAGTTTTTGTCCAACTACAGAATCGATAATTATCTTCTGTTTTTTCTCATCTAAGCCTACCAAAACTTTCGCATGTCCTTGTGAGATCTTACCTGATATCAATGACGCTTGTGCATAAGAACTTAGGGTTAAAAGACGCATTGTATTGGTAATCTGTGAACGACTTTTATGGACAATAGAGGAGAGTTCATCATGTGTAATTTTATGCACCTCTATAAGTTCTGCGTAGGAGTTTGCAAGTTCAATTGCATTAAGGTTTTCTCTTTGGATATTCTCCAATAGAGCTAATTCTCGTAACTTAATATCATCTATATCTGCATTGGCAATAATAGCTTTTATTGTGGCAATTTTGGCAAGTTTATGTGCACGGAGACGACGCTCTCCTGCTATGAGTAAATATCCATCTTCCTTTTCTATTACAACTATGGGTTGAAGCAATCCATGCTCTGCGATAGATTGGCTTAACTCTTGAAGTGCCTGTTCATCAAAATGTTTACGAGGCTGAAATGGGTTTGGAGAGATGGTATCAATCTCAAGCTCTTCTACTCTGGCACCTTGTGCTTCAAGTTCAAAGCTGTCTAATTCCGAAAGATCTTTTTCGTATGCCTCTTCAACTTCGGAGAGTATATCTCCCAGTCCTCTACCCAATGCCATAGTCAACCTCGCACAATGACTGTAGCTAAATCTCTGTACGCCATAGAGCCTTTAGATATGTTTGCATAGGTGGTCACTGGTTTTCCAAAACTTGGTGCTTCGGCAATTTTTACATTTCTTGGCACCACAATGCACTCTTGCCCTTTTTTCATATGAAAAAGTTTATCTTTAAAATGGTGCGATAAATCTGCGAGCACCTGCTTGGATAGATTGTTTTGCTTTGAGTACATCGTTGGCAAAAAACCCTTAATTTTCAATTTTGGATTAATGGTTTTTTTAAGCAGTGAGACGGTATTTAACAGTTGTGCCAACCCCTCCAATGCAAAAAATTCACACTGTATAGGGATAATCACAGAATCTGAAGCACTTAACGCATTAATGGTAATAGGTCCTAATGCAGGAGGTGAATCGATAATAATAAAATCAAATTTTTGTGAAACCTCTTTGAGTTTCTCTTTGAGTACCAACTCTCTATTTTTTTTCTTTGGACTGTAAAACTCTTTTTCAACCCCTACCAATCCAATATTTGAAGGGACTAATTTAAGATTTTTAATCTCTGTATTTAAAATAACTTCTGAGAGCTTTTTTGAACCAATCAATACATGATAGATATTGAACTCATAATCTCCTCTGGTAAACCCCAAAGAGGTCGTAGCATTCGACTGTGGATCGATATCCAAAAGAAGTACTTTTTTACCTTTTTCTGCCAAAGAAGCGGCCAGATTTACGGCTGTTGTTGTCTTGCCTACGCCACCTTTTTGGTTGGCTATACTAATTACTTCGCTCATCGTAAACTATATACCTTCTTTCCTCTTATGACCAAAGAACCATCCTCACACAATGTCGCATCTGATAGGCTCGTTTGATAGTTTTCAATATGAACCGAAAACCTTTTACTTAACTCAAATTCTATCTTATACTCACTAAAAATCTGCTTCCATTTTGGAAACTTTTCAAGTGCCACAAGATACTTTTCTAGCAATAATCTGGGGGAAATGTCGCTCTGTAAGGCACTGTAGCCATTTTGAGATTTTTTTAAATTAATACCAATCCCACAAACCAATACATCAGAAACTTTTTGTGTGATTGTTCCACCAATTTTATTATCATTTTTATAGAAATCATTGGGCCACTTTAACCAGATATTTTGACCCAACTCCAAAAGTACCTTTTTCATAATGTAGGAAAAATAGATAGAGGCAGATGCCAAAGGGAGGTCTGAAGGCAGCTCTTTGATGTTTACCGCTACAGAGGCAAAAAAGTTTCCCTCTCCCCCCTCCCAACTGTTGTCTCGACTTCCTATCCCTGCATCTTGTTCTAAAGCAAGTACGGTTACAGGGGCATTGAGTATCTGTGATTTTAGAGCATCTACAAGATAGCGTTGCGTAGAAGGAAGGGTGTTAAATAATTGTATGTCCAACTTTAAGCCCTCTTCCTACACAGTACGCCTTGGCACACATCGCCTTTTTGGAAGCTGGTTGAAGTGTAGCTATTTTCAATGCTCCTTTTGTGCACCCCACAACTACTGCATCTTCTTCAAAAGCAAGTATCTCATAGGCTCTATTCTCTTTCTCTGTCTCTACCAACGAAACACCATCAAATTTTGTCCCATTTTTATGGAAAATTCCAGGCCATCCTTCAAATGCTCTATATTTATTATAGATTATTTGAGCATCCTCAAAATCTATCTGCCCATCAGATTTTTTTATCTTTTTACAGAGTGTTGCTTGAGCCTCATTTTGTTTTTGGGGTGTAATATTTTTAAAGTTACGTACTGTACTGAGTGTAAGTTCACATGCATCTTCGGTAAGTTGTTGCATCAAAGCATACAGTCTCATATCTTTGGGAATAACAAATTCAATCGTCTCCAATATATCACCTGTATCCAACCCCTCTTCCATAAGCATAGAGGTTACTCCTGTTTTCTCATCACCATTAAGCAAAGACTGCTGTACAGGCGAGGCACCTCTATATTGAGGTAGAAGTGATGCATGTAGATTGATACAAGGTGCAATGTCTAAAATATTTTTAGGCAATATCTGTCCAAAAGCTGCCACGATGATAAAATCTGGTTTCACCTTTTCTATAGCCTCAAAAATACCCTCATCAGAGAGTCTGTTTGGCTGTAATACTGCTATACCATGTTCTGCTGCCAAAACCTTTACTGGAGGAGGTGTCAAAACCTTTTTACGCCCTACAGGACGATCCGGTTGTGTCAATACCAACAACACCTCCATATCTTCAGCAGTCACTAAAGTTTCTAATATCTCTTTTGCATAATGGGGTGTACCCATATAGACTATTTTATACATTTTGTTTATATCCTTCTATAGGGAACCTCTAATAATAGGTGATACCCACAACATCTCTAGCTTTTTTCTAGGCTAGGCACTCTTTTCTTGAAGTAAAAAAGGTCTACTTAAATTCTTTAAAGTCAAAATAGACATTCTTGTACACCTTAAAGCACGATACCCCTAAGTGCCTCTTGCTCTATCTCCCTGTTGAAATCACGATGAAGTACAATATCTATAGGTTTATGTAAAGCTCGTTTGAGCTTGGCAAGAGCCTCTATCTTTTGTTTAAAGG
>JALVXW010000129.1 GCA_027038155.1 Sulfurovum sp. | reverse complement strand
TGCATACCATGGTGGAGACTGTGCAGGTGTGCAGTATAATGCAATTAATGTGATTGGACACAACGACATAGACTATTGTGACTTGAGTGCAACAGTCAAAAAATATCCGGCACTTACAACACTTACTGCACGTGCAACGGACGATAGTGTTGTAAGACCCACTGTAGGAAACCCAACAATTGACCCTGTATATCATACAGTGATAAAGAGGGTGGATAAACCTGATCAATATACATCATCTTATCCAAAAGTGCAAAATTGGAATGCTGATATGAGGCTGATACGTATAGGCAATAGAATATATGATGCCAAAACACTGACTGAGACCAATATTACAAAAAACAAAACAAGCACAGAGGGGTATCATATTTTATGCTCTAGGGCTTCAGACTATTTTCGCTGGTCAAACAGAGTACCCCATCGATTTTATGTACTCAATAGCAATGATGCGTTTATAGAAGCAAAAATTACAGGCAACAATGTAGATTGTTCTACGGTGTTAGATGATTTTTCTGAGTATGAATTGGTGCATATGGGACCGCATGAGGGAAATATAGACTATAATGACAAATATGTACTCTTTGTAGCAAAAAAACCCAATGATACTACCTTTTATGTGATACTCTATGATATTCAAAACAAAACAAGGGTCTGGACAAAAACAATGCCATCTCAAAACTGGGAGTGGGTTACTGTTGACGGCAGTAGTTTTTGGAAGCCGACAACACTTGACTGGATCTCTGTTTCACCTTCTGGGAAATATATTGTTTTCAATAATGACAATGCAGCTGCGAGTAACTACACAGATGGGATGTATCGGTATGATATAAATTTAACAAACAGGGTCAAATTGCAGTATAGTTATCATGGAAATCTCTATAGTGAAGGTGGACATGGAGATATGGGATATGACACAGATGGCAATGAAGTTTTTGTACAGTTTTTAAGTGGACTGGGGGTCTATAGTTTCAACCTAGACAACCCTACAGAGCTGGGTAAAGAGCTTTTGGGTTCACCTTATGGCGGAGGGCATATAAGTTGTAGAAATACAAGACGTCCAGGGTGGTGTTATGTGACTGCCAATACAGATGCCAATGGCAATGGGCTCAAACGTGTTTTTGCACTAAAACTAGATGGTACAGGTGACGAGAATATAGAAAACTTTTCACAAACACATATAAACACAGGCTATTATGATACCTATGGTTCTCCTTCACCAGATGGTACACAGGTGATTTTTAATTCACATTGGGGTGAGGATAGCGTAGGTACTTTTGTCTCGGAAGTGCAGTAAATAGATAGTAGATATCAAGCAAAGTGGGATTAAGTTTATAAAGTATATTATAATATCTATTAAAGCATATTATTTATATAAAGTATGCTATAATATCTTTAAAGGATAATGTATGCATACACTCAATACCCCTAAAGAGCTCATAACAAAGCTCTCTGCCCTTATAGAAAAAGAGCGTCGTGCTCAGGCAATGAAACAAAATGAACTGGCTTCATGTGCTGGCATACCTCTACCTACCTACAAGCAGTTTATTTATCAGCAGAAAATTTCGTTGGAGAATGTTTTTAAACTACTCTTTGCGCTCAAGCTGCATGACAATATAGCAGGTCTCCTCCAAGAGAAAGAGTACAACTCACTAGATGCATTAAAGAACAAAGATACTCTACCCAAGAGGATACGCTCATGAGCCTAGAGATACATCCATATATTTACGGGCATAAGATAGGGACATTATTACTTGATACAGGACGAGTCTACTTTGAGTATGATGAGGCTTTTAGAAGCTTAGGATTAGAGATTTCTCCTATGAAGTTGCCTCTACAATCTACTGGACTTTAGTAAAAGAGCCAGAGAATTAGAGGTAAATAAAGAGAGCGTAGAGCGTATTATCAAGGCTCATTTGTTAAAAATATGACAATTTGCCATATTTTTACTATCTTGTTTATATTTACGATAAAATATAGGGAACCTCTGAATAACCTAGCCATTCACACCTAGGTTATTCTGTATGCAATAATATAAAACCTAGGAAGTACCATGTCTACCCAAAACAGTATAAAATGTCCAAATTGTGGCACCCAAATTGATATAGATGAAATTTTTTATCATCAAATAGAAGAGAAGTTTAAACAGCAAAACTTGGCTGAACAAAAAAAACTGCGTGATGAAGTAGAGGCTAAGCGTTTGGAGTATAAACAAGCTTTTGATGCACTCAAAGCCAAAGAGAGTTTGGTGCAAGAGCAAAAAGAGAAGTTTGACGAGGAGCTACGCAAAGCTACCAAAGAGCAGTTGCGTCTTGAACGTACAAAACTTCAAGAGGAGCTTAAAAAAGAGTTGGTAGAGGAGCAGAGCGAGTCTATGGCTCTGTTGCAAAAAGAGATAGAAGAGAAGTCCAAAGAGCTACAGGCGTTTCATAAAGCCAAAGTTGAGATAGAACAGCTTAAACGGGAAAAAGAGGAAGCAGTCTCTAAAGCCAAGCTAGAAGTAGAGCTTGAACTAAGTAGGCGTTTGGCGGAAGAGAAGCTTAAATTACAAAAAGCTATTGATGATGAGATAGCCCTCAAACTCAAAGCCAAAGATGAACAGATAGCACAGATGCGAAGAGACATAGAGTCTGCCAAACGTAAAGGTGAGCAAGGCTCTATGCAGGTGCAGGGTGAGTCGCTGGAGACCATCATTGAGTCGTGGTTGGCATCTCAGTTTCCTTTTGACACGATTGAAGAGGTTAAAAAGGGTGCTTTTGGTGCGGACTGTGTGCAGACCATCCATACCAGAGAGTTACAAAACTGTGGGGTCATCTGTTATGAGTCTAAGAACACCAAAGCATGG
>JALVXW010000128.1 GCA_027038155.1 Sulfurovum sp. | reverse complement strand
AAAGAGAGTCTTTTGCCTGGTTTTACCACAATACGCTTGACCTTGTACTGCTCTTCATCTTCAAGTACCGTGTAGGTCCCCCATGGACGATGTGCCGTAAGGTGAATATGACGCAAATCACTCTCTCTGCCTTTAAGTTCTTTGACAATATCTTTTATCTTTTGTGAATCACCTTTTTTGCTGATGAGGAGGGCATCAGGGGTATCTACAACAATTAAATCATCTATCCCTACCAATGAGACAAGCCGCTCTTTGGCATAGACAAAGTTATTGGTAGAGTTGATGGCTATGAGATTTTCATTGATACTGTTACCATTTTCATCTTTTTCAAACTCTTGGGCAAGTGCATCAAAGCTACCAAGGTCTGACCATGCTATGTCTGAGGCAACCACTTTGACTTTATTACTCTTTTCCATAACGGCATAATCTATACTGTCTTCTGGAATGGCTTGCATATCGTCATGCGAAATACGTAACATCGTATCCTCTTTGGCATGCATATAGGCTGTGTTAGCACTAGAGTAGATATCGGGAGCATACTTTTGCAACTCCTCTAAAAAAACACCCGCCTTAAAACAGAAAATACCAGAGTTCCAATAAAAATTCCCTGCATCTACATACGCTTTGGCTTTTTCAAGGTCTGGTTTTTCATGAAAAGCCTTGACATCCTCTCCGTTGGCTTCAATATAGCCATACCCCACCTCTGGATAGGTTGCCGTAATACCAAAAGTAACCAAATACTCCTCTTTGGCAAGCAGTTGAGCCCTTTTGACTACGTTATGATAGTTTTTCTCATTTTTAATCAGATGATCAGAGGAGGAGACCAAAACAATCTCCTCTGGATCTAGTGCCATACATGCAAGGGCTATGGCAGGGGCTGTATTGCGTCCAACAGGTTCTAAAAGAAATCGATTGTTTGTAGTGCGTAACTCTTCTAATTGGTCTAAGGCAAGAAAGTATTGCTCTGCGTTAGAGACGATAAATTGTTGTTTGCAAAGAGAGGTGTTGCGTTCAACAGTCATTTGAAAGAGTGATTTGTCTTGAAAAAGTTTTACAAACTGTTTTGGCATAAGGGTGCGGCTAATGGGCCAAAGTCTTGTGCCTGAACCACCACATAAAATAATATTGGTCATTGCGATACACCCCCTTTTGGTACTATAGTGTAATTTTATAATGTTGTGCCAATGCCCTAAACTCTGGAGAGTAGATAAAATATTCAAGTATTTTATCTCTACTCTCCCCAGAGGCGAGTCTTTGTAGCCAATGATTTAAGCCCTCGCTATCAGGTTCTCTACTGAGTAGTGTACGGTAGAGCAGGGTGACAAATGTTTCATCATCTGTATCTTTGGCAATAAACTCATCTGAGAAGAAAAATGCTCTGGCAATCTGACTTGCTGTGACTTTTCTTTTTTTCAATTGATCTACCCAAAAGAGAAATCCTCCCTCTTCTGCATCACGCCCTAATGCTTTTGTATAAAAATGTGTGACAAAAAATTCTGAAGGATGCACTGCGGTAATATCATACGCTTTTGAGAGTAGGTCAAATTCAATTGAATGCAAGAAACCGTTTAAAATCATAAATCGTGAATGCCCATTTGCCAACTGCTCTTCCCAATAGGCTAATCCTGCACTGTCTGCAGGTCTGTTCAGTAGTGCTTGGTAGAGTCTTTTTACAAAAGTGGTATCATCTAGGTTTTGATTGATAAACTCTTGCGAAAAGATAAATGCCCTTGCAACATCTGCCGCAGTTGCCCCACATCCTAAGAGTAGATTTGTCCAGTTGTTGACACCCTCTTCTTCTCCTTCACGTAGAAGAATAGTTGTATAGAGGCGTTCAACAAATGGTTTGATTAAAGGGTTGGGGTGTTGCATGGTAGAGAGTATGGGGTCAAGTGCACGAAACCATAGGTTTGCCATCTTCTCATACCCTTTAGGTGTAGGGTGGGCAGGGTCTCTAAAATCGCTATGGTAGTTGAGTCCTGCATCATGTTGCATATCAACAATCTTAATATCATCCCCAGAGGCAATACGGTCTGCAGCTAAACTCTCTAAGTTTCGGTTAAATGTATTGGTAAAACTGGCAAAATTATTGTCTCTTCTTCCTATAATCAGTGCCAATATCACTTTGACATGTGTGTTGTAGTCTCGTTCATATCTGTCTATCTCGTTAAATATATCACGCATACCAGACATGTAGTTACCTGATTTGTCTATACGCCATCTATCATTGGTGCCAATGTGCAAAAGGATAATATCGGCAGGATTTTGTACCAATTTGTTATAGACAATATTGGCAATATATCTACTTGTTTTGCCAGGATACCCTTCATTGTCTGGGTCAAAATAGGGAGTAACATCTGTACCTGCTACTCTGGAGCCTACAAAATCTACACAGTATTGTGCATCGGTGAGTCTGTAGTAGAGATAGTTACGATAGGCATGACGTACAGAAGCGGGTCTTATATGTGAGCCATAATCGGCATAGGAGTCATCGTAGGTGATAGAGTCACCTAAAGGCATAATACGTATAGGAGCCGCCTCTAGTGATAGAGCGATAAACAGTGTAAAGGCGATGAGATATATCTTTTTCATGGTTATTCCCCCTTTAGTATGTTGTTAAAATCTATTTTTTTACATCCCTCTTCTAGTCCATAGTTACAGGATGTCTGATAATATCTTTTTGCTTTGGTACTGTTTTGTTCAAATCCAATACCCTCATCATAGAGCATTCCCAGTTCATAACAGGCAGAGGCATGCCCCTCGTGGCAAGAGTGTTCAAGCATCTCTATCTGAGAAGCCAAAAGCACTACAGAAGTGCTAAGTAGGGTTAAAAGTATTTTAGTTGGCAT
>JALVXW010000127.1 GCA_027038155.1 Sulfurovum sp. | reverse complement strand
CAGAAATAAAAGTTGATCCTAAAGCCTATGGCATTGAGTATAAAAAATCTACAGAACGCATCTCGTTGGAAGACTCTTTAGAACAACTCCATAATCCTAGCGATTCCTTTATAGAACTTGCTAAATTTAATGCTGCTGTGATTTTGTTTTTAACGGGAAAAGTCACAAGTATTGAAGAAGGACTCAACCTCCTGTAGGGTGGGTTAGAAAACCCACCCTACAAATTTATATGTGATAGTATATTTTCTAGCATATTATTTTTTATTTTCTCTCCATATAAAGGTTCATGTAAAAAAGTTTCTGTTTGAGTATCTACAAAAAACAGGGCTGGGAATATTGTTGTATAGTACATCTCAATAGGGTAAGAGCGTTTTCCCTCATAGGTGACCATCACTGCTATCATTTTCTTATTGATAGTATCTATATAGGGTTGATTCATAAATTGTTGATATAAAATCTTATTGCATATTTTAGAGTCTTTTTTGACGACCAACACAAGCAAAGGTTTCTCTTCTTTATGTGCGAGTTGCAGTGCCTTGTTATAATCACCCAGCCAATGCACATGATTGGCTAGAAGCCATAAGGGTAACAGCCAAAGTAACAAAAAATACTTTAACGGCTTCATCACTGTTACTTTTTGTCAGGCATCTGATAAAGGAATATCCCTGAAGGATGTTTAACTTGATAAATTTCTCTTTCAAGAAACCACTCATCTGTATTGATAACATTTACTTGATTGGCATCATTTACTGAGACGTACAGTTCAGGATATTTTTGTGACCATCTGACATGAAGGACTTTCCCCTTAAAGGTAAATGTTTTTATAATCTTTAATGTATGGGTATCGATAATCTGTATAGTTGGAAAATCTTTACCCGAATAGGTGACTGCCAAATACTTTTGATCAGGACTCAAAGAGGTAAAGACCGGTAATCCCTGTGTTTTGATATTTTGAATAAATTTAAAATTGTTATCATAGACCATGACAGCATTGTCGCCCACAGCAGGGATAAATGTTCTGTTTTTACTCAATGACCAAAATCCAAAGTGTGGTACTTTGAGCACAGGTTTATTGCCTTCAGCAGTCACCTTGATTTGTGAATATGTCATCTTATCCAAATCAATCACACCAAATCCTTTGGTCAAAAAGAAACCAACAATATAAGTATTTTTCTTGATCATCGCATCAAAAGGCATTTTACCGACGTTGAACTCTTTGAAAGTCTTAAATTTTGGAAGCCCTTTGCCATAGTTTTCATCTTTAAGTACGGTTACCTTGTCATTGTCCATTTGTGCAAAGATAAGCATATCTTTATAAATCTTGATACCTACATTTTTAGAACCTGTGACTATTTTATCAATAGGCTTTAAATCACGGGTTAAAATATCCACTGATTTATCATCGTAGTTCGCCACAGCTACATAGTTTTTCCCTATAACAAATCCAATGGCAGATTTACTTGTTTTATATTCTGCCTCTTTTTTCTCTGTTCTGGCATCAAATTTGATGATATACCCATCACGAGAGATAATATAGGCATCATTTCCATCAAATTTCATTACACCATGGTTCATATTGTGCATATGCTTCATGTGTCTTTTGGCAAGTCCATCTTCTATGACGGCAACCGATTCACTCTCCCGTTCTACTACAAAATATTTCTCTTTTGCACTCAAGGTTGTTAAAAAAAATGTACTACCCAAAAGCAGTACAGACAATAAAAATCTCATTGATTTATCCTTTGTTTTATCATTATAACTATTGTACTTAAACTTCTCTAACAAGCCTATTGACTTCTGTCAATAGATTAGAATTTTTTCCAAAAACTACGGCTGAAGAGTAAAAATACGGTATAGAATTCAAGTCTTCCTATAATCATCGCTCCAGAAAGCAGTATTTTATCAGTGCTGCTAAAAAAAGCATAATTTTCAGCCGGTCCGGTCAATCCAAATCCAGGACCAATATTCCCCACTGTAGCTAAAGCTGTAGAGACTGCGGTCATCGCATCAAATCCTCTGGCAAAGAGATAGAGCGTTACAAGCATATTGGTCATTACAAAAAGAAAAATAAACCCAGTGGTCGAAGAGATGATCCAAGAAGAGGTCTTTTGTCCATCAATAAATACATTCAATATGGCATTGGGGTGCAGTGTTTTTTTAAACTGCATAGCAATATTCTTGAACAGTACAATATAACGGATCACCTTCACTCCACCTGCGGTGGAGCCTGCATTTCCCCCTACAAGCATTGCCACAAAAATAATACTGATTGCAATATGCCCCCATTGAGAATAATCCAAAGTGGCAAAACCTGTAGTGGTCAACACAGAAGCAATCGTAAAAAAGGAGTGGGTCAAGGCATGAAAATAACTGTCGTAATCTACAAAGATATCGATACTTCCTAACAGTAAAGAAAGAATGACAAAGATTGTCAGATACCATAGTACTTCTTCTCGTTTATAGCCATCTAGTTTACCCGTAGAGAGCAGTTTCAAGTGTGCCAAAAAGTTGATCCCTGAGATAATCATAAAAAAAGTAGTAATCCATATAATCCAAGGAGATTGATAATACCCCAGTGAACTGTTCTTTGTAGAAAACCCTCCTGTTGAAATGGTAGAAAAAGCATGGTTAATCGCATCAAACACTGTCATGCCTGCCAGCTTTAAAGCCACGGCATCTACCAATGTAAAAAGCAAGTAAATCCCCCAAAGTCTTATGGCGTTATCTTTTACTTTTGGTGTAATTTTTTCCATTTTTATGCCTGTAGATTCTGCCTTAAAAAGTGCCATGGATCCACTAGGATTAATGAGCGAGAATAGCCCAACACCCAAGACAATAATTCCCATACCTCCAAGCCAATG
>JALVXW010000126.1 GCA_027038155.1 Sulfurovum sp. | reverse complement strand
GGCTACACTAGCCAAAGAGGAGTTTAACTCTGTATTTAAAGCAAAAAATATCCCTACAGATATACCTGAATTTGAGATGCAAAATGGTATCTGGATATGTCAAGCACTTCTTGATGCAGGGCTTGAATCATCTACCTCTCAGGCAAGACGTGATATTAAGCAAAATGCAGTACGTGTTAATCAGGAGAAGATTGGTGATGATAAACTCAATCTTGAAAAAGGTGAATATACATTGCAGGTAGGGAAAAAAAGATTTGCAAAAGTGAAGGTAGTCTAATGGAATTTAAATCTTTTAATATTGGTAAATATAAAATTAAAAAACCCATCATTCAAGGTGGTATGGGTGTAGGTATTTCGTGGGATCAGCTTGCTGGAAATGTGAGCAAAGAGGGGGGTCTTGGTGTCATCTCTGCAGTAGGTACAGGGGTTTATAAAAATAGAGCCTATGCAGAAAAAACAGTAGGTAAAGAAGCACGCCCCTTAGAGGCGATTAATTTTTACTCTTATCCAGCACTGCAAAAGATATTTGACAATGCCAGAGAGATTTGTAAAGATGCCCCGCTTGCAGTCAATATCTTGTATGCTCAAAGCGAATATGACCGTGTGGTTGTGGATGCTTGTAAAGCAGGAGCAGATATTATTATCACAGGAGCTGGACTCCCTCTTACAATGCCAGAAGCTGCAAAAGAGTATCCTGATGTAGCACTTGTGCCTATTGTCTCTACAGCAAAAGCACTACGTATTTTATGTCGTCGTTGGAAAAAGACACACAACAGACTTCCTGATGCCGTGATTGTAGAGGGTCCACTCTCTGGAGGGCATCAAGGGTTCAAATATGATGAGTGTTTTTTAGAAGAGAATCAACTTGAAAATATTTTGCCCCCTGTGATTGAAGAGGCAAAAAACTGGGGCTCCATGCCTATTATTGCTGCTGGTGGGGTATGGGACCATGATGATATTGTCAAAATGATGGAGCTAGGAGCCGATGCAGTACAGATGGGTACACGTTTTATTGGTACTGTGGAGTGTGATGCTTCTCAGGTGATGAAAGATATTATTATAGGAGCAAAAGAGGAGGATATTAAACTCTTCAAGTCTCCAGTAGGCTACCCTGCACGTGGTGTAAAAACGCAACTACATGAAGATATTGAAAAAGGTACTGCACCTAAAGTAGCCTGTATCTCCAACTGTGTAGCTCCATGTAACCGTGGTGAAGAGGCAAAGGTTGTAGGGTATTGTATTGCCGACAGGCTCTCTGATGCCTATGATGGTATAGCTGAGTCTGGGCTTTTCTTTACAGGGGCAAATGGGTATAGACTTCAAGAGATTATCACCGTAAAAGAGCTTATAGATAAACTGATGTATGGTGAAGATAAGTAATACCATGTCTATGCTACCTAAGGTTTTAGTCTCTTTTTTCCTCTGTACTACACTCCTTTTTTCCAGCTTTAATACGTTAAAAAAAGCTGTAGTAAAAAAGGGGGAACTCAATCTTCTTTTCTCCAAACCAATAGATAAAAAGAGTATAAAACACTTTACGCTTTCTCGTCCCAATAGAGATATTTATGATTTTAAAAATACACGTATCGCACACAAAAGAGTCCCCTTGGGTTTGGGAGAGTATGTACGTGTTGCACAGTATAAAAGCAATATAGTACGTGTGGTTATTACTTCTAAAAAGGGGCATAAAACAGTAGCCTATCAACCGTTTCTTGAAGCCAAATCGTATCATATATCTGTACCACAAGGCAAATCTCATGTTGTTACAAAAAAGAGAAAACGACATGTGAAAAAAACAAAAAAAACTCAAACCAAAGCTACACTCAAAAAACATAAAAAGAGAAAGAGAGTACATCATGCACAGGAGCTTATTGTGATAGATGCGGGACATGGTGGGCATGACACTGGAGCCATTGGTGGCGGAAAACGTGAAAAAGATTTGGTACTTCAAGTAGCTAAAAAAGTAGAAAAAGCATTAAAAAAACTAGGGTACCCAGTCTATATGACCAGACGAAGTGACCGTTTTCTAAAACTACCGCAACGTACAAGAATTGCCGATAAGAAAAAAGCACTTGTGTTTGTCTCTATTCATGCAAACTCTGTACCTAAAAAAATAGGGCATAAGGTAAAAGGTATAGAGACCTTTTTCTTGCAAAATACCAGAGATGCCAAATCGCAACGTATTGCAGCAAGAGAAAACAAAGCCGTACTTAAAGGGACAACAAAGTTAAGTCAAAATGTCATTATTGACTCTGTCTTAACAGGGCCAAAGATTGTTGAGTCAAATAAGTTGGCTATAGATGTACAAAGAGGCATGATAACAGAGCTAAGACGTAAATATAAAGGGGTAAAAGACAGTGGTGTCAGACACGCACCTTTTTGGGTACTTGTAGGTGCTAGCCGTCCCTCTATACTTGTTGAGGTTGGATATATCTCTAACCCTACTGAACGCAAACGCCTTTTTAGTTCACAGTATCAATCTCTTCTTGCCAAAGGGATAGCGGAGGGGATTGACAGTTACTTGACAAATAGAAAAAGAGAGATAGATTTATTAGAGTAGAGAGGCTCCCTCAATTTGAGGGAGTATGGATTATTTGTAGTTTTTAATTGCTTTGTCAAGAATCTCAGTTGCTGCTTTTTTGTCTTTGAATCCTGCTACTTTTACCCATTTGTTAGGCTCTAGTATTTTGTATGTTTCAAAGAAGTTTTTAATACGGTTGAGTGTATGTTCTGGTAGATCATCAAGATCTTGTATCTTTGCATAGGTTGGGTCTATTTTTTCTGTAGGTACGGCAATAAGTTTTTCATCTCCACCTGATTCATCTTCGGTCATAAGTACACCTACAAGTCTGCACTTAATGTAA
>JALVXW010000125.1 GCA_027038155.1 Sulfurovum sp. | reverse complement strand
GTAGATTTGCTCTCTGTAACCAAAATAAAAATTTTATTTTGAGGAGGCTCCTCTATAATTTTAAGAAGTTTATTTTGCACCAGTGGAGAAAAAGCCTTATCGGCAAGAAGTATCACTGTTGGTTCGTTGCTTGCCATATAGGCTTTTTCTATGACCAACTTGGCATCCAAGACAGAAAAAGAGACCTTTTGTGTTACATACCTATGGACAAAAGGTTGTATCAATACATCCTCTTGTATGCCATCTTTTAGAGATGCAGGCGTGATAATCTCAACGATAGTTTCATTACTACGAAGTTGCTCTAGTGATTCAATTGTTTTGCCTATCTGTGTGGTTACTACCACCTGACTTGTTAATCTCATGTGTCTAACTCTAACTCTCCAAAGAGTACCGCTGAGAGGGTAGTATCAAAAAGTTTATAGAGCTGAAGCAGCTTAATATCAAGCAAAGGGTCCACAGAACGCAACATAAAAGCATTTTGTACCTCTTCATCAAGTACCCACAAAAAACTATTATCACTGCGGTATGCCAATTTACTGTATGGATGATTGCCTTTGCCTATATACCAAAGATAATACCCGTTGGGGTATGAAATCTCCAACATATCTTCCAAAAGCTGTATCTCATCGGTGTTATTTAAGCTAGAGAGATGCGGAAAACATTCAGAGAGTTGATAAAAGGGTAACAAAGGTCTGTTTTTACGTAAATCGTTGATTGTATTTAAAATATAGTGTCCAAACCATTGGTGTGATTCATCGGTAACAATCAAGACAGTTTTTCCCTCAACACTTTGAGAAACAGCACTCTTTACAAGAGGTGCCCACTCATAACGATACTCCTCCATCCATGAGAAGCAGGACTCCTCTTCTCGTATGGTCTCCAGTGTCCAGGTAAGCAGTTGTTGCATTATTTATCTAACTCATACGCTTCATGCAGGGTTCTAATCGCCAACTCCCCATACTTCTCATCAATAATCATAGAGACTTTTATCTCAGAGGTCGAAATCATCTGAATATTAATATTATTTTCTGCCAATACAGTAAATGCAGTAGCCGCTACACCAGAGTGCGACTTCATACCTACACCTACAACAGAGACTTTGCATACCTTTTCATCATAGTCCATCCCCTGAATGTCATGGTCAAAAGATGCCATCACTCTTTTGGCATTTTCTATTTCACTCTGGGGCACAGTAAATCCAAGATTGGTTGAACCATCTGTTCCCATATTTTGGATAATCATATCTACATTAATATTTTCATCTGCAAGTTTTGTAAAGATTTCTGCGGCTATTCCTGGTCTATCTGAAACCCCTCTAAGGGTTACTCTTGCTTGATTTTTATCCAATACCACACCACTTACCAATACCTCTTCCATATTTTCACTCTCCTCTGTTATCAATGTGCCTTCATTGTCTGAAAAACTACTCTTTGCATAAAGCTTTACACCTAATTTTTTTGCCAACTCTACCGAACGGTTTTGTAGTACCTTTGCTCCCAGACTAGATAGTTCCAACATCTCATCATAAGAGATAGTATCGAGCTTTTTTGCATTGGGTTCTATGCGTGGGTCTGTGGTATAGATACCATCTACATCTGAATATATTTCACACTGGTCTGCCTTCAGAGCCCCAGCAAGAGCTACTGCCGAGAGGTCAGAACCACCACGTCCGAGTGTGGTTACAGAACCATCTTTGTTAATACCCTGAAACCCTGCCACAATCACTATTTTTCCTGCACCAATAGCACTTTGCATTGCACTGGGGTCTATAGACTCAATACGTGCATAGGTGTGTGTATCATCGGTCACAATCCCTGCTTGACGTCCACTCATAGCCACTGCATCATACCCTTTTGACTGCAAAGCAATGGAGAGTAGTGCTGCGGTCACACGCTCTCCTGAACTTAAAAGCATATCCATCTCTTTTTTGGCTGGTGTACCTGTAAAGTGTTCGGCATACCCTATGAGTTTATTGGTCTCTCCACTCATGGCTGAGACCACCACTACAAGGTCTTTCCCTTCATCTCTTGCCTTGGCTACACGATTGGCTACGTTTTCAATCCGCTCCAAATCACCTACACTGGTACCACCATATTTGTGTACTACTAACATACTAAATCAGTCCTTCTTTTATAAAATAATCAATTACCGTTCTATACACAGGACGTTTAAAATATGTCACTTTTTTTAACAATTCTTCATAAGAAACAAAAGTATACTCTTTAAACTCTGGAATATGATACGCATTTAAATCAATCTTTGCTCCCTCTTTTAGACGTACCAAAAAATATTTTTGGGTTTGCCCATCAAAGTCATAGCATTTTTTGTTTTTTGTTTTTTCGGGAAAGTCATACGAAATCCATTCTGGATACTCTCCCAAAACCTCTACGCTATTACAGCCTATCTCTTCTAACAGTTCGCGTTTTAATGCTTCTCCTGGTGTTTCACCTTTATCTATCCCGCCTTGGGGAAATTGCCATACGTTTTTAATATCACTGCGATGTGCCACAAAAAATTCGCAGGTATCTGGATATTTCGAAGAGAGTATCACGGCTGCTACATTTGGTCTGTAGCTCTTTTTATTTTCCATTGTATACTCATATATTTTATTTTTTCTGCTATTATTTTATCTAAAAAACAGTTATACTCAAATTATGTGATAGAATTTCCAAATACATATTTTGGGTTGCATCCATATTGAAAGGGGTAGATTTTGTTACTCTATATCCATATCCCTTATTGTGATTCACGTTGCCACTACTGCTCTTTTAACACCTATGTAGATAAGTTTGATACACGTCAATCCTATATGCAGGCACTTTATACTCAAATAGAATTTGAATTAATACGTTTTCAAGCAAAAA